>JAITWB010000061.1 GCA_031285525.1 Spirochaetaceae bacterium | reverse complement strand
AGGGGAACTGTTACGCTCTCCATCACCTTCCCTCAAAACGAATCCCATTACATGATCGTTTCCAATGTGGAACCCTTTCCGCGGATACAGATATACGGTGTCGATTTCCGCACCGATCCTCGCTTTGAGAGCTATAACTCCTCAGGCTATGTGTACAATCGTGATACGAAGACATTGCTGTTGAAGGTTCGCCATAGGGAGACGGTGGAACAGATTCGGCTTATCTATGAGTAAAAAGGAAGTTTGTCTGTCTTGAGTACGCTCTTCTGTTTTTGAAAGAAAGAGGGCGAAATTGAGCCTTCGGCAACTGTCAAGGAATACTTGACAGTTGCCGCTGAAGGAAAAAACTATTCCGCCGCAAGGTTCATCACTGAATCTGATATGTCTGTTTGCTTATTCAGACAGAAGCTTCCGCCAATTTCTCACAAACCAGTTCATCAAATACTTGTGCAGTGGTTTTATGTTCCGCGGTTGCCTTTGCTATAAGGTAATTCACTGCTAAATTGGAAAAACCCAAAAGCCGCATTTCTCGTTGAGCCAGCCAGCCACTTCCGTTTGAAGCTAGTGTAATCTCATTATTGGTAACAAAATCGTCAAGTGCAAAAGCTTCTTCTTCGGTCATTCTTCCCATCGTAGTCTCCTCTTAAAACCCGAGCATTTTTATAAAACTTCTACGAGCTTTCATCGCATGAAAAACGTTAATTCTATTATCATCTATTGGATTGTATAAGATTTCAAGAGGAGTTCCGTTTTGATCAAAACCAATGATGGCATATTTTTCTGGCAAGCCTTCAATCGCAGCATCGAATACTCTGTTTCTATAGGCAAACAAAATATCCTCTCTGCTAATACCATGCCGAAATGCTGCTTCATTGAACTCAATGATAACATCCATGACAGTAAATATATCACAAATTTGGAGATTTTTCTACATAAAAATAAAAAAGCCGTAGTCGGGAAACATGACCCAATGGGTCGTCCTCGCATATACGGCTTTCTGACTACCGCCTGTGTTCAATATTATACAAATACATACACTCGTCAAGAGAGCAATCGGTCACTCTATAAACGACTCAATGATCCTGTCCAGCTCCTCCAGGGAATCCGCAACCAGGCTTGCGGCAAAGTAGAGACTCACTGCTGATTCGGTGGTGAGGTGTCCCATGGGCACAGCCCCTTCACGCCATACTCTGCGGGAGGTGGTGTAGCCCGAGAAATCGACGGAACTTTCCTGCTGGGAGGTGCAATAGAACCGGCAGCCCCGCTTTGCCCCCCTGGTGAGCAGGGGTTTGAGGGAGTAAGGACCTTCCCTCATGCTGCCGGTTCCCCGTTCGTAGAGTTCCAGGAAGAAATGGGTCACCCCTCTATCGATGAGGGAGAGGGGCAGTTCTGCCCGCATTCCGGGATAGACCCGGCAGATGCAGAGTCTGTCGGCGGCTTCCCGGAGTATCTCCGCCATTACCGCAGGGTCGGTGTCGTGGAAACCCGAAAGCAGGCCGCTTCCGGTAAAAATGGGGGTTTTCATGTTCCAGTTCCGAAAGCCGTCCGGTGAGGGGCGTTCGAATTTGAGGTTTACCGGAGAGAGTATCTGTTCGCCGAAGACTACGTAGACCCCTTCTTTTTCGGCGGAGGCGGTTCTCACTGCGAGGTTGATATTACGGGCGGCTTCGTCGGAAATGTCCGGTGTGGTAGAGGAAGCGGTGATGATCACCGGGACTCCGGCTCCGGCAAAGAGCCAGTAGAGGAGACTTGACGTGTAGGCGAGGGTGTCGGTTCCGTAGGCGACGACGATACCTGTTGCCGTTCCGGCGGCTATTCGGGCGGAGATTTCTGCGATGAGAACAGCCCAGTCTGCAGGTTCGATCTCCTCGCTCAGGAGTTTTCCCACCTGCACTATCTGAACCCGCACCTCCGGGGGAAGTCCTTCGGTGGAGAGCAGGGAACGGACGCTTTGTTCGTCCACAGCGGCGGTGACAGCCCCATCCCTGCGCCGGCCGCCGCAGATGGCGCCGCCCATGGCGAGGAGATAGACCAGACTGATATTCAGTTCACCTTTTATGAGTTCCTTGACCTTCCCTGGCGCGGCGAGTCCTCCGGTGCGTTTCATGACCAGGCCGGTAAGAAATTCCAGGGTCGCCATATCGCCGTCCCGGAGCTTTTCCGCTTCCGCAGGGTTTTCGGCGATCACTTTTTTGATATGGGGCAGCAGGGTTTCTTCGTCGGTTATCTGTTCCCAGCGGTTGCGCCGGATTATTTCCTCCGGGTCCGTATCGGTTTCCAGTACATTCTGGAGGAGCTGCCGGGCTATGCCGCTGTGGATCTGCCGGGAGGAGAAGAGTTTCATGATATCCGCAAAACGCTTTGCAGTGAGGGGGGACTCTCCTATCTCTTTGCCGCTGCGCCTGAGCAGGGAGGAGACTTCACCGGGGATCCAGTGGGCGGCATCTTCAGGATCGGCGCCGAAGGAGATAGCCTCCTCGAAGAAATCGGCCTTCCGTTTTTCGTCACAGAGCATATCTACCCGGCTTTTTGCGAGTCCGTATACGGTCATGAGCCGTCTCTTGCGGTCATCCGGTAATTCGGCGGAACCGGAAGCTCCTGCCGGAACCTGTTCCTGGGGGGCGAACCCCGCCGGAATACATTCCGGGGAAATGACAGCTGCCGGGATATCCAGGGGGGCAAAGGTGCGGTTCTCGGAAGCGGTACGGGTTTGGTAGTGTTCCGTACGGTTTTGGCGTTCGTTCCAGAGGCGGCTCTCTGAAGGGATGGCATTGCCCGAGAGCAGTATTTCCTCTTGACGGCTCAGTTCGGAGTTGACCGCCTTGCGGACGAAGTTGAAGGAGTTGAGGTTGCGGAGTTTGACGTAATAGCCGGGCATCTCAGGGTAGCGGGCCAGGGCGGTGTAGGCGTTGCAGCGCATTACCGTGTCCGCAGGGCCGTTGACGATTTGTAAGTACTGTATCCGCTGACGCAGTTCATCGAGAAAGAGCTCCGCTTCTTCCCCCAGTTCGAAGTCCGCCGCTGTTCTGAGCCGGATGCTGGCGCAGCCTGCGGAGCTGTAGTCCATGCGGGTGGAGCCGTCTGAGTGGGTGAGCCTGCCTGCGTCCTCTTCCAGACGGATCTCTTCTATATGTATTGTTTTTTTTCTCCGGTGAAACTCGATGGGGACAGCGCCGTTTTCCGCTATTTTGAGGGATATATCTGAAAGGGATATTCCTTCGGGCTTTGCAGGGGGACTTCCGGCGGCGATGGTTCGCTCAAACCGGGGTTCCTTGAGGGTGGCACAGCCCAGGGCGTGGGCAAGAAGGGAGGCTTTTTCCATCGCCTGGGGATTCGGGAGGGGGATCGCCCCGTTCTCCTGACGGCAGACAGGACAGCTGCTTTTCTGCTGCGCTGTTCCGGCATAACAGGGACAGAAGGCCTTTTTTTCTGCCGAAACGAGAATGCGGACTTCGAGATACACATGGGACTGATACATATGTCCTCCCTCTTACGGATAATTTTGATAAAGTATATAAATTTTTTTGAAAATATGATATACTTTTACTTTGATTGGTTATTGCAGAAAGATGAGGAGCTTTTTCAAAGCTCCTCTTGAAGAATTGTTTTTCCTTTCGTGCAAATTGTTACAGGAGTATGTGTGAATAAACGAGACTTTCCAAAAGTTCATTTTTACGATCAGGATTTTGTTGATATTTATGATAGAACCTGGGCCTGGATTCAGGATTTCTGG
>JAITWB010000212.1 GCA_031285525.1 Spirochaetaceae bacterium | reverse complement strand
CAGGTTCAGGAACTGAAAGGAACAGCACTGCCGCTATTCCCCCGGAGAGAATCATACAGACAATGATACCGAAGAAGAGGGAGAGTTTTCCCATTATCCTGTCTTCCATATCAAGTGGTTTCCATAATATACCCGACGCCCCAGACGGTTTTGATGAACACCGGGTTGTCGGGATCCGCTTCGAGTTTTTCCCTCAGATGGCGGATGTGTACGCTCAAGGTTCCCTCGGAGACAGAAGCTCCCTGCCACACGTCCGAGAGGAGTTCGTCCTTGGATATCACCCGGCCTTTATTGTCCAGCAGATAGCAGAGGAGCCGGAACTCAAGGGGTTTTAGTTTTACTTCTTCGCCCTTCCGGCTTACCCGGTGGGCGTTCCGGTTGATTTCCACATCTCCGAAGCCCGAGCTGATTTCCGTTGCGGTATTCAGCTCTGTCCCGATACTCCGCTCCGGTTCTGTATTCGATGCGTCACCAGAGGGCCGGTTCATCCGCAGCGGATGTATCCGCCTAAGCATGGCTTTTACCTTGGCAAGCAGTACATTGAGGGAAAAGGGTTTGGTGATGTAGTCGTCACCGCCCATGGCTAGTCCTGCAAGGATGTCGTCGTCCGAACTGCGGACGCTGATAAATATGATCGGTATTGCGGCGGTCTCGACCGCGGCAGTCTGTTGTGACTGCGATGGCTGTGACCGCGGCGGTCGAGACCGCAGTTCCTTGCAGAACATGAATCCTGATTCCTCTCCGAGGTTGATATCCAGCAGGATGAGGGAGGTCTCATGCTCTTCGAGGAATGCAAGCGCTTCGGTGCGGCTTTTGGCATAGGCGGTTTTTACTTCGAACATGGTGAAGTATTCCTTCACTGTTTCTCCGATGCTCTGCTCGTCATCTATAATAAGGCAATCGTACTGCATAGCTAGTAGTATAGCGGTATTCCTTGCAGAATAACAGTCAGATACTCCCTAAACTTGAGTTTGGAGAATCTGCTCTACATAAGCAGGATCTGCAAACACTATGCGCAAAAGAGTAAGCGCTGGTCCTTCTGGCTTACGTCGTCCTTGTTCCCAATTTCGTAAGGTTCCAACAGTAACACCAATCATGCGAGCAAAATCTTCCTGAGTTTTCTGTGTTTTTTTCCGAACTGCTACTATATCAACAGAATTAATCACATATCTACGGCTAGCTTCTTTTTCGCCCCTGCTTATTGCGCCTGCTTCCTGTACACTTTCAAGAAGCTCAGAAAACATTTCGTCATTCATGTAGGACTTCTGTTTCATACAATCTCCTTTACCAATTTTGCCAGTTGAGAAATCTGACTGGCTGTCATAGTATCTGCTTTACTTTTAGGATATAAATACAATAGATATATTATATCTTTCGCAGATTGATAATAATAAATTATTCTAAGTCCTCCGCTTTTTCCTTTTTCAGGTAAAGCCCAACGCAATTTACGAATTCCACCACCTCGTCTTATGAGTCTACCGCATTCTGGATATGTAATGAGCATATTTTGTAGTTGACGTAATGACTCATCCTCAAGCAATTCTGTTACTAGCCTTGTAAAAAAAGATGTTTCAACAAACTCCATGTACATATTATACGTCATTGGCGTATAATATGTCAATTATAAAGACGGTTAATAAGAAATTGGTAAGAAATTGACAGGGAAACGGTAAAGACTGTTCTGTCTGTACGGCTGTATAGTATATTTTGATAGGTGTATGAGGAGAAAGTGATGGGAGCGATGATTCGAACTGAGAAATTGTGCAAAACCTTTTCTAACCAAGGGAAGCAGGTGCATGTGATTCGTAATATGGACCTCACCATTGAGGAAGGGGTGTTTACGGTTATTATGGGAAGTTCCGGGTCGGGAAAGAGTACCCTGTTGTATGCGCTTTCGGGGATGGACAGGCCGACGCTGGGGGATGTGTTCTTTGACGGGGAGCGGATTTCGGCGCTTTCCAATGATAGGCTTGCGGTGTTTCGGAGGCGGAACTGCGGGTTTGTGTTTCAGCAGATATATCTTATGGACAATATGAGCGTGCTGGACAATGTTCTCTCTGCGGGGCTGTTGGTGTGCCGGGATCGCCGGGAGGTGGTGCGCCGGAGCGGGGAGCTGCTCTCGAAGGTGGGAATGGCGGAGGAGTTGTGGTCTAAGTTTCCCAGCCAGCTTTCAGGAGGAGAGGCGCAGCGGGCGGGTATTGTGCGGGCGCTTATAAACAATCCCCGGGTGCTTTTTGCCGATGAGCCGACGGGAGCCCTTAATTCGGCCTCTGGGCAGGCGGTGCTGGATCTCTTTACCGATTTTCATGAGGCGGGGCAGACTATGGTGCTGGTGACCCACGATCTTAAGACTGCGGTTCGGGGGGAGCGTATCGTGTATCTTCGGGACGGGGCTGTGGTGGATGTGCTTGAGTGCGGCAGATATCGGAAAGCGCAAGGGGCAGCATCCCAGGATGGAGCATCCAAGGATACCGTTCAATCTGAACGGATGGAGAAGATACAGAACTTTCTGAACAGGATGGGGTGGTGATGGCGGTTTTCAACCGGGGTGTGTTTCATGTAGCGAAGGCTAATCTCCTGAAGAACTGGGGGAGCGCCGTTTCCCTGTTTATGGTTATACTACTGACGGCTCTGCTGGCGAATACCGGAATCGGGCTTCTGCTGAGGATGGATTCCCTGTACTTCGAGAAACTCGATGAGATGAACAGTCTGCACAATGCTTTTGTTCTGAATAGATCCTTGTATCAGGATTCCTTTGCAGATTTCTTTGCCCGGGATGAACGGATAGAGTCTTATGAAACTGAAACTGTCATCTATATGCATCCTGCGATGATCGATTACGGGGGGGAGTTTGAATCCATTACGCTTATTCAGAATCTCGATACCCTCAGGACTATTTCGGCTCCTCGGATACTGGAGCCAGGCAGCGATGAGCTTGCGGCTATCAGTAAAGAGATTCCCCCTGAGCGGGCGGTGTATCTTCCCTATTATGCGAAGCTGAACGGATACGCTATAGGGGATACGTACCGGATAGTGTATCGGAATAGCAGCTTTGACTTTATCGTTGCGGGGTTCTTCGAGACTACCGAGTCCAGTCTGTCTATGGGGCTTGCCGTTAGGGTCTAT
>JAITWB010000203.1 GCA_031285525.1 Spirochaetaceae bacterium | reverse complement strand
ACGTTCCCCGCATTGCCGTAGGGACCGTGCCGTGTCACCGGCAGGTTAAGGATCTGTTCAAGGAGGGAGGCAATGTCCGCCGCCCCTGAGCGTCTGATATCCTCATCGGTGACTACCCGCATCTGCTGGGTCGTTTCGGGACTCGCCGTTATGGTGAGCCCCTCATCTGCTTCAAAGATCGGAAGGTCGGAGAAGTCCTCTTCTCCTGCATTTTCTTCAGCAGCGAAGAGAAAAGAACCCGCCGTGAATGCAAGTAATACCAACAGCAGAAATCGTTTGATTATCATTATTGTTTTGCGTATGTCCCGTAATAACCGAAATAGCCTTTTTCTTCTGTGTATTCAGCTTCGGCTTCGGTGGGTGTCGGTAATCCCTTGTTTATATCGGCTGTCCAATCTGCGCTTGAAGCAGATCCCTGTTGTACTCCCCGTTCAGACAGGGATTTCCACCGAATTACATAATAACAGCCTTCCTTCTTCTCCCAGCTTCCGCTATCGGTTATCTGTATAATGATATACCCGGAATTTCCGTAGAGATTCGGTTTATTGACGATGGTTCCTGCAAAACTCACGTCCTTTGCGGCGCTATCATATTGCGTGTAGGTTGTATCGGTAATTTCAAATCCATCACCATAGTCGGATTTCCAGTAACCTTTCAATGACACACCTGGTACGTCTGGTACAACAGTACCATCAGTGGCGCCGCCTGTTGCCGGATTACACCCCGCAAAAAACAGTATGCCTACGCAAAGGCACACTGCCAACCAAAGAGAAGAAACAGTTCTGTACACGGCTTACTCCTTTTGTATGAAAAGAAGTCTGTTGAGGAACGAAGTTTCAGAAGTACCTTGTTCCATTGGAAAAAACCAAAAGCGGCAATCTCCAGACTCAATCCACGAAGCCTGAAAAAATAAGAGAATCTTTGATTCTCAAGAATCTTTGATTCTCAGAAACCCCAAAGGGGCTTCAATTCTGTACCAAAGTATCTGGCTTTGAGGTTTTATGCCTCTTCACAGTTACGGGATAGCGGGGGATTTGCAAAATGCGCACCCCTCTTCCTTTGAAATACAAAACCGCTGTAACTATACGGAAATAGTCCCTCGGTAGTCAAGCAGGCAGGCTATTGACAGAGAACTGATATATCATCATCATATAGAAAGAACATGCATATGGGTATTTCATTAACACGATCGCACCTTGATTCTCTTTCATCAGCCGATTTGCTTTTGCTGGCAGATGAGTATGTCATTGATGTTCCCGATGGGCTAAACAGGCGTTTTGTCATTGGGGAACTGCTGGAGGTAATCGAGGAACAGAACAATATACAAATAGCCTCTGAAAATCTTGAAGCGGGTGAATATCCCCAAGAGGAAGAATCGCTTCCGTTTTCATATAATGAAACGAGGATTTCGGTTTTGCTCCGTAATCCTGCATGGGCGTATGTGTACTGGGATATAAAAGAGGCTGATGTACTGGGGCATACTGCGAAACCCTATTTCAATTCCTTTGTGCTGCGGGTTTCATTCTTTGCCGATGAAAACTCCGAAAAAGTGCATGACAGCTATGATATTCCTATCAAAATAGAGGATAGGGAGTGGTATGTGTTTCTGTGTCAGGGAGAAAAATCCTTTCGCATCGATTTGGTTGTTGAATTCCGCAACCTTAAGGCGCAGGTACTTGCTCAGTCCAGGCGTCTCCCGATACCCAGGGTCTCTCCGGTTATTGACCAGGTAGCAACTGAAGAAAACATACCTCCTCTGCTCCAGCTTTCTGAGTTGGGAAAACTGAAGAGGGATCATTTTACCAATTACCGTCAATCATTTTCATAATAGTGGAGAGATAGGTTTGTCCAAAGGATCGCTTGTTTTAATACTGGAAGCTCATCAGCCTTTTATACGGGGCGCCGATACCATCGGGGGTGTCGATAACGAGTGGTTTTTTACCGCCCTGTCGGAGACTTATCTGCCGCTGCTTCAGCTTTTTTCCGATCTTGAATCTGAAGGGGTTCCTTTTTATCTTTCAATGGTTATAAGCCCGACGCTCTGCGCTATGCTTGCCGATCCGGTGTTGCAGGAGTCCTATATCCAATGGCTTAAAAAGATTATAACCTTGGGTGAGGCGGAAGCTTCACGGTATCCCTCCGAAAGCCCTCAGTATCTTTTGGCCGAGCGGTATAATGAAGCTCTGCAGCGTAATTATCGGGACTTCACCGAAACCTACGGGCAGGATCTGCTGTCAAAATTTTCCTATTATGCGAAACGGGGGAATATTGAACTCCTTGCGACAACGGCTGCCCACATTTTTCTTCCCTTTTATCAGGATATGCCGGAATCGATTAATGCCCAGATTGAAGCGGGGCTTATCTCGCACCGTTCTTTTTTCGAATCGAATCCTTCGGGCTTCTGGCTTCCTGAAATGGGGTATACCCCAGGGCTTGAAAACTTCCTTCGGGCATACGGTTTTTCCTATTCCGTACTTGATGCGCAAGGCTTGCTTTTCGCCGATCCTGTTGCAGAAAAGGGGATCTTTGCTCCGGTGCGTTGTTCAAACAATGTGTCGTTCTTCGGTGCAGACAGGTATGTCCGTTCCTATATATCCGATGAAAATACCGGGGCTATGTATAATGACCTCTTTCGGAATCCTGATCGGGATATCGGTTTTGATGATGCCGCCGAGGATATGCCGGGTTTCTATACGGAAGACGATGCCCGGACGGCGACCGGATTCAAATATTGGTCCCGCAGGGGGCATGATGTTCCCTATGATGCCGCTGCCGCAGAAGAAGCTGCGAAGGAATATGCCCGTCAGTTTCTCGACATCAATGCCGAAAAGCTGACTGCCGCTGCGGTTCATATGGATGGACAGGAACCGCTGGTCGTTTGCTGTTATCAAACCTCCCTTTTTGGGCAGGATTGGTATGAGGGCATTCAGTGGCTCGGTGAGTTGTTCCGTCAGGCTGTAGACAGGGATGATATCGGGTTTAGTACTTGTTCGGTCAAGCTCGGCGGCGCTAGGCTCATGCAGAAAATTCAGCCTTTTATGTCCGCTTCCATTGGCAGCGGTTATGGGGAGGAGCTGTTGGAAAGTTCCAATGCCTGGATGAGCCGCTATACCCGTAAGGCTATAGAGCGTATGGTGGATCTGGCGGAACGCTTTCCCGACGATGCGGGTCTCAAGGAGCGGGCGCTCAACCTCGCTGCGAAGGAGGTTCTCCTGGCGATGGCGGACGACTGGCCGCGGATGATGCACGATAATTGGTATCCCGAATTCGTGCGTACCCGGTTTGAAAAGTATATCTCCGCCTTTACCACGGTGTATAACTCTTTGGGGGCGAATTTTATCAGCACCGAATGGCTGACCACAAAGGAAAAGGAAGATACCCTTTTTCCCTTTATTAACTACCGCATATTCAGAAAGAAGAAATAGTTTTAAAAGCCTGTTGCAAAAGTAACTGAGTTTTGCAACAGGCTCATACACTCATCGTACAAAAAGTGACAGATTTTTCGCTTTTTTTTTGACATTTCCGTCCTGAGCCTGTATATTTGTGAAAGGGAGTTTTTCAGAAAAGCATTACTACTGGTGTTCAGGAGGCGGTTATGGCTGAGTTTATCGACAAAATGAAAGACTATCTTAGCAAGGGTGTTGAAGTTTCAAAGGATGCCCTGTCAAAGGCTGGCGAAAAGGCTCAGGATCTCGGTGAAAAGGGGATTTTGAAGATTGAGATATCCCAGCTCGAAAACAAGGCTGAAAAAGAATTCATTTCCTTGGGAAAGAAGGTATATGAACTGTTCATTACCAATGGACAGCAGTCCCTTTCTGCAGATGATGGACAGATATCCGGTGTTGTCGGTGAGATAACACGCCTTAAAAATGAGGTTGCTAAACGGTTTGCGTCCATGGATTCCGGCAAAAACGGGGATGCCTCTGCCGATAACCTTGAGGCAAGGAATGTGACTCCTGAAAAGGAGTAAAAAAAACACAAAAAAATGTTAGATTTGTGTTAATTATGGGTTGACAAAAAAACATACCCATAGTAATATAGTTTCACGCTGCGGCGCACAAGTACGAAAGTAACTGCCGCACAGTTCTTTGAAAAGACACAAGGGAAGGGGAATAGGATACAACCTGAATCAGGTTGTATCTGAATAAGGAAGATAGACAATAAAAGGTTAGCGTATAAAGCTGCTGTTTATATAGTAGCTTTTGAGAAGAAGAGCATATAAGGAGAAGCAGAAATCTCTTAGGAGATGGAAGTTTCTTACCTTGAGATTCCTGAGAAACGAAAGTTTCTCAAAATAAGAGGGAATCGAACTCAATGATATCTTAAACCCTTCGGGGTTTTAGAGAATAAATCATGGAGAGTTTGATCCTGGCTCAGAACGAACGCTGGCGGCGCGTCTTAAGCATGCAAGTCGGACGGCAAGGAGGAGCAATCCTCCCTAGAGTGGCGGACTGGTG
>JAITWB010000040.1 GCA_031285525.1 Spirochaetaceae bacterium | reverse complement strand
CCCTGCGGACGGGACTCCAGGGCGGAAGGGGACTTCCGCAGGGGGCCGGAATGGCTCTGGGCGTGGACAGACTCTGTATGCTCTTTACCGACTCCCGTGATATCAGGGAAGTCCTCTGTTTCGCCTGGGATGAGCTGTAAAGAACTGTTTTATATTTCGGATATGTTTGTTTGGAATCACTTCCCAAAGAGCGATGCGGCTTTTTCCATGTTCTCGATAATACTAACCGAGAATGGGCAGCGTTCTTCACAGGAAGCGCACTGAATGCATTCCGAGGCATGGTGTTCCATGGCACTGTAATGCTGAACGATACTCGGCGGAATGGCGTTTTCATTCAGTCTTGCAATATCCAGGTATTTATTCACGTCAGCGATGTTAATATTGGATGGGCAGGGCAGACAGTGATTGCAATAGACGCAGCTTCCCTTAAAGTCACTCTGGCTGGTTTTGATGATGTCCGAATAATCCTTTTCTTCATCAGAAAGGGAGAGATACTTTACTGTGTCAAGAATTTCGGCTCTGGATTGACAGCCAATCAATGTGCTGACCACAGCCGGTCTTGTCAGCGCATAATGGATGCACTGTCCAACGGACATGGCTTTTTTGAAGGGACTGTGTTCCGGGGATAAGAGTTTTCCTGCTCCGAGGGTTTTCATGACAGAAATGGCCACATTATGCTGCTCGCAAAGCTGATAGAATTGCGCCCGTTCAGGATCCATTTTCAGTGTGTAACTTTGTTCTTTTTTATCCAGCAGCTCAAAGACGCTTTTCTGTGCCGGAACCATATCAAAAGCAGGGTTGATGCTGAACATAATAAGGTCAAGGATTCCCGCTTCTTCCAGTTTTGAGGCATAAATAGGATTGTGGGAACTTGCGCCAATGGCACGAATCGTTCCTGCTTTTTTGAGGGACTGAACGTAATCAACAATACCGTTGTCAAAAATCTTTGTATAATCTTCTTCGCTGTCAATAAAAAACAACATACCAAAATCGATATAGTCGGTTTTAAGGTATTTCAGTAAATTTTCAAAATAGGTTTTGCAAGTGGAAAGATCCCTGCTTATGTCATATTGTTGATTCAGATCAACGGAACCAATATGCCCTTGAATATACATTTTATCCCGTCTGCCTTCCAAAGCCTTGCCGATATTTTTCCGTACCTCAGGACCGGGCATAAATACGTCCATGAAGTTGATTCCCTGCTCAATCGCTGCACTGATTGTTTCTTCTACAACCTCGTAGGGTTTCCCGTCAAGATGTTCAGCGCCTAAACCAATTACGCTTACAGACATATCTGTCTTTCCCGCTTTTCGGTATTGCATTTTAGTCTCCTCTTTTCATGTAATACATAGGTATCTATAATAAGTATAGCATGGTTATTGCCAAAAGAAACGTAAATTCCCCTTGACAATCTTTAGAAAAATCTGGATAATCGTTTCTGTTCAAAGAAACATTGCTTCTGCAAATAGAAACAATGTTTGTATTTCGGGTGTTTTTTGGAGGATAAGATGAAAAGAGGTAATGTAAGCGGTTATATGCCGCTGGCTAAAAAAGTTTTTACAGGATTGGTTTTCTGTTGCGCAGTTATCTGTTTTATCGGGTGTGGGAACAGTAAAAAGGAAAATGCCGACGGGAAGGTTACTATCGGTATTGCAAAGATTGTGCAGCATGAGGCGCTGGATGCGGTGGAGCAGGGGATTATGGATGCTCTGGACGTGCGGGGGATCGATGCGGAATACGATTTACAGAATGCGAATAATGATGTGAATGCGGCTTCCCAGATAGCGGCGCAGTTTAAGCGGGAGCAGGTTGCGGCGGCGGTGGGAATTGCAACCCCTGTTGCGGTGGCTTTGGCGAATGCGATAACGGATATTCCGGTGGTGTTTTCGGTTATAACCGATCCGGTGGGAGCGGGGTTGGTGACCACGGTGGAACACGGTGAGGGAAATGTGACGGGATTGTCGGACGCACAGCCCATACCGGAGCATATTGCGCTGTTTAAGGAGATTGCAGGGATAAAAACTCTGGGGTATATCTATACCAGCTCGGAGGCGAACTCTATTTCGGCTCTGTCCCTGGTGGAAGAGGCTTGTGCGGCTCAGGGTATTAATCTGGTGACCCAGAGTATTACCAACTCTGCGGAAGTGCGGCAGGCGGCGGAGGCGATTGTGGGGCGGGTTGACGGTATTTACCTGA
Organism: Spirochaetaceae bacterium; assembly: GCA_031285525.1. The sequence continues at coordinate 407 of JAITWB010000040.1, read as the reverse complement.
CCACGGACAATACGGTGTTTTCTGCGCACCCTGCGCTGATTCAGGTGTTTGCTGAAAACCGTAAACCGGCGTTTTCTGTGGATGTGACCAGTGCCATGGACGGCGGTCTTATGATAGCTTCGGGGTTCAATTACTATAAGGCGGGGCTTGCCACGGGGGATTTGGTGGCGGATATCCTTGAGGGTGCAAAGCCTGCTGAGACACCGGTGCGGTTTATTACCGACCCGCTGCAGTCGGATCTGGTGATAGACCTGGATGCGGCGGCGAACTGCGGGATTACCATTCCTCAGAAGTATGTTGATATGGCGGGATTTGTCTTTACCGGCGGAAAGATGGAAACTCGGTAGGAAAATTATATGATAACGGGAATTCTCATTGAGGGATTGATTTACGGGATAATGGTGCTG
>JAITWB010000016.1 GCA_031285525.1 Spirochaetaceae bacterium | reverse complement strand
TTTTCAACCTGTTGCGAGGTTTTCATCTCTTCAGCAGCTGCTGTTGAGGTGACGTTGTTAGTTATAGCACACCGCTATTCTATTCGTCAATACCTTTTTTACTTTTTTTCTGATTTTTTTGCATTATTTCCAAAAACATTTTTTCGGAAATAAAACAGATAATCGCAAAAAGAGATATATGAAGCCAAGAAAGCAAGGATATATAGAATATAACCGATCCGAGTCATAAAAACAACAGTTTCCGGCAAAATAAGAGCAAGCCGTTGCAGGGATTCAATAGCAAGAGAATACAGACCGGCAACCACATAGAGAACAGTTTTTGCCTTCCCTCCCTTACGGGCGCCCACTGCAACCCCTTCACGAATAGCCATGAGACGGAAAAAAAGCATCGAAAACTCACGGTACAGAATGAGTACAAACAGAATCCCCGGCATATAACCTGAAAGCACGAAACAGAAGAATATGGTCAGATGTACCAACACATCCCCAAAGGGGTCAAAGAGCTTACCGAAGTCACTCACCTCGTTATGCTTACGTGCATAATAGCCATCAAGAAAATCCGTGAATTCCATGAAAGCAAGCAGCGGAATCATGATATATACGGAAACGGCGGATAGTCCGCCTGCAGAAAAACCATCTGCGAATCCCTCGCCCAGCCACTGGGGAATAAAATAGAGAACAAAAAACACAGGTGACAAGAGTATTCTTGAAAGAGTAAATCTATCGGCAATCTTCATATATGTAGTATCCCCAGAGAACAGCAGACTGTCAAGATCTACAAGAAGGTAGAAATGAGAAGGGAGAAGGTAAAAAAGGCATCCCCGGAAGTCATTCCTCCCTTTTCTCATTTTTACCTTCTACCTTCTCTCTTTAACCGGGTGCCGTATGACGGTCCGCCGTTTTGCAGGAGCTGTCTTTCTTGGATCGCCAAGGTAAATTTCGTGGTGGTGACGAACCATCCCGTCGGGAAGAATGGTTCCGAAATCCTGTTTGAATCCCTCTTTTTCGGCGAATTCGTCCATAATTGCAATCGTTGCAGGTTCATCGTCATAGGGGCCGATGTGCATGATCTGTACACACAAGCCCTCGGTGAAGGATTGCATCCGGGCGATATCGGGATTCAGCTCAGGCTTCTTTTTACGCACCATTTCACGGGCTGTTTCGAAAACAGCGGGGGTCACAAATTCAGGGAGCCGAATCATGGATATCCAGTTGAACTTGTCCTTCTCAGTCTGAACATATCCGTTTATCCCTTCCTGCCACCAGAGTCCTTCGAGGGGCGGTACAACAAACTCAAAATAACCGTCAGGGGTAAACTTGTTTTTCGGTCCCATCTTGATGGTCCAGGCAAATGCATAGAGTACCCCCAGAGCCTGCTTATACTCCCCCTCCTCATCGTTGGGGTTACCCTTTCCGTTTACCATGATAAAATTCATCGCCGGAACATCAATAATAATCGGTGTCTTCTTGGGTAGATAGAGATCCCGGTACGCCTTGGTGTAATCCATTTTTTCAGTCATAACTCATTCTCCTTATCAATCAAATATACTATAAAGCTCCCGGTACACCGGTTTCAGCCAATCTGAGAGAGGATACGTCTGGCGACAGCTTCCTCCCGCTCCGCTATGCGGGCCGCCAGAACAGAGATTTCGTCGCACCTATCCCTGCGGCAGGTGTTGTGGATTTCCATAAAACAAGAAGCGATCTCCTCCCAATCTTCGGCAATTGAACGGAACTCCGCTCCCGGCTCTTTCAGTTCAGGCACCATTTCAGCCGCTTCTGCGAGAAAATCACCATAGAGCTTCCTGAATGCGCCCCCGCCGGTTCCGCCGTCTTTGTGTATCATGAAATAGTTGGAAATGGCTGAACGCTGCAGCTTTTCGTCGGAGAAGGTTTTCCACTTTTTGCTCTCTGCGGAAAACTTCCTGATTCCGCTCACCCCGAGGAGCCGCGCAGGAGGTTCCGCCATAGTGTGCATATTATTGCAGACCGCACCTCTAATAGCGTCCGCCGTTATCCTGAGAGCACCCTCAATCCTGATATCTGCCCATCTGTTTCCCGGAGGGAAAGGTCTGAAAGCCGAATTCCGCGCTTGAGAGATCGCAGAAAAATCTACCAGGTGAAAATCTTCTGCGATACAACCCTTTGGCGTATGAACAGGATGATCCCGGTTATCTCTGTCGGAGACATAAAAAAGCTGCTTCTCCCTGTCATAACCGAAGATAACTACCCCGTGGCCGCCGAAATGGCTGGACTCGCCCAGGTTCATGTAGGGAAGATATACCATATCCAAGTATACCATGAAGGGACGTCCATCATCGATCTGCTTAAGCGCCTCTTCAAAGGCTGTCTCATTGGAAACAGGTCTTTTGATACCGATATTCAGCCCCGGAATCCGTTCAAGATTCTTTTCAAACACAAAGGGCTTGGAACGGCAGGATAGCAGCGGAGCGTCTGCGGCATTCAGATAGACAAAACCGAGACCTTCCCCTAGTCCCAGAAGCATCGCCTCGGTTATATTCCAACCGTAATACCTCAAAACCTGTTTGAGGGAGTTGGTAATACAGTGGTCACCCCCGGACGGCTTTAGCTCAAGTACCTTTTTCATGTATACCCCCTACATTGCATAACTGGGTATATAATACAGGGAGTAATACGACATCTATTGTCATATTATGATAAAAAAATCAATAAAATACGAAACCTATCAAACTCGCAACAATAATTCTTTCTCGGTAGAAATCTTGCTATAGGCAGTGACTTCCAGTCCCATACCGAGACTTTTCAGATACTCTATCAGGGTAGAAATCCGTATATCTGCACGATTCTCAAGCTTCGAGACAGCGGTTTGGGTAAAATTGGGGAGTTCACTTTGCTTTACTCCGCATTTTTCCCGCAGCATAGCAAGCCGGATATTAAGGCTTTCCTTCTGAGCCATTTGTTTTGCTCTTGCGAGAACCTCAGGATTCATCCTTGCATCAAGTTCACTTATAGGATGTGTTTTCTTTGGCATTTTATCCTCCTCGTTTGGTGCCGTCTTCGAAAATACTTATATACGATACTTTTCATAGATTTTTTCGGCCTGTTTTATCAGATTCCGGTAAAACAGTTTTCTATCTTTGCCTTTCTTATCCCCGCCAATCAGCAATATCGCTTTACGTTCCTCGTCAAACAGAAAAGCTACCCGAAGTACATGGTTTTCGGTTTGTGAACGAAGCTCCTTGAGTTTACTCAGCTTACTGCCTTTCAACGTATCGGCATGAGGACGAGGTAAGTGCGGACCATATTCTGTAAGAAGTTCTACCTTCATACGGATTGAAGCCTGACTGTCTTCGTCCTGTTCCATAAACCAGGTATCATATTCTTCTGTTGTTTCTACCTCCCATAGCGTCTCAGGTAAAATATATGAATTATAGTTCATATTGTCAATACTCCTTTTTAATCGTGATTTCCTATACTATCTATTCGGGGAAGAGTAGTAATTTTCAGTGTGTTTCGAAAAATTTTTACAAAAAAGTTTTAAATACTGACTCTGCCAATCCTATCCCTTCTGCTTCATAAAAAGCCTCAAATGTAGTAGGCTGTAGATATGATACTTTACGATTCATCTCTGGATATGAATTTCAGGAAATACGGCATTATGCTTCCCATACTCGATTCCCGGGCAGGCAGAATTATCAAAGAGGTGCAGAATAGCCCCGTGCGAACCAATTCGCAGGCGACAAAAGTGTTTCCCGTATATACACTCAACGAGGCTCGGCAAGAGATAGGCAGGACGGCAGGAGAAACGCCTGAGCCTATAGGCAGAGAAGATATAGAGCGGGTTCATGAACCGAATTTCGTGAGCCATCTCTTCGATGATACGTCTAAAGGGCTCGAAAAGGAGCTTCTTACTACCTATGAGTTGATCGATCAGAATGGCGAATATAACAGGTATGAGCCGGGACAGGCGGAACGGCCTCTTTCAGATCTGTTTGGGACGATCCGGCAGCAGGTTGAAGGAACCTATCTCGCCTGCCGTTTGGCTCTTGAGCAGGAGTCTGGAAGGGGATTCTGTTTCTACCTCGGCGGAGGTATGCACCACGCCCGGTATGACAGCGGCTCGGGGTTTTGTCTGATAAACGATAGTATCATCTCGATAAGAAGGCTGCAGAGCGAGGGACAGGCGGCTCTGGTCTGGATAATAGACGTGGATGCCCATAAGGGAGACGGTTCTGCAGAACTGGTCACCTTTTCCCGCTCCAAAGAAACCACCTTTTTAGACAAAAATCCTTCTATACTGACCCTTTCTGTCCATATGGCGAAAGGCTGGCCCCTCGATGCAGAAACCCTTTCTGTATCGGATGCGGATCGGGCGCCCAACCTTCCTTCGGATATCGATATTCCCATGGAAGAAAACGAAGAAGACCTCTATCTTCCCCGGCTCAAGGAAGGCTTAAAGCAGCTACAGGAACTGTCGGGCAACAGGAAACCGGATTTAGCCATTGTCGTTGACGGCGCAGACCCGTATGAACACGACGGACTTGCGTCAAGCGGGCTTCTCAAGCTCAGCCTGGAACAATGCGTTGCCCGGGATAGGTATATATACTCATTCCTCCAGGAAAATGCTGTGCCTTCGGCATGGCTCATGGCGGGAGGCTACGGTGATCGGGCATGGGAACCTCCGGCGGCGTTCTTGCAGCAGCTTGCCAAAGAAAGGGCTGATCAGTGACCAGATCGCCCCGGCGCAAACCCAAAAAGATACAACGGATACACCTCCCCCGCAAAAAGGTGCTGCTGCTCCTTTCAGCCATAGCCGCCTTAGGGGTATTCCTGCTATTCCTCACTATGATGCTTACCCCGGTGTCAAATGGACAACGGATCGTGCCGGAGGATGTACCGGAAGGACAAGCTCCTCAGGTTGCTGTCAGCGGTCAAACAGAAGAGCCTGCAGAAGCGCAAAAGCCGCCGCAAAAGACAGTTCCGGTGCCTAAGGAAACTCCTCCGCCAAAAGAAGTTCTTCCTCCCAAGGAAGCTCTGTCCCCAAAGGAAACAAAAGTCCAGGAACCTCCTCTTCAGCCCCTTCCGCCCCCGGCCGAAAAAACGCCGGAACCAACAGAAATTCCAGCGTTGCCGGCTTTGCAGGCAACGCCCTCTCCCCCAGCGTCTTCGCCGCAAAAAACCCTCATCTTCGTCATCGACGATGCAGGGCATAACCTCCGCCAGCTGGAACCTTTTCTGGCTCTCCCCTTTCCGGTCTCTATTGCGGTTTTACCGGGATTGGAGTATTCTGTAACGGCAGCGGAGAACATCCGCAACTCAGGCAAGGAACTGCTTTTGCATCAACCCATGCAAGCTCAAAATCTTGCCTTTGATCCGGGACCCGGAGCCATTACCGGAAGTACCGAAACGGCTGACATAGCAGGTATTTTGGAGAAAAATCTGAACGAGGTGGGTCCCGTTGCAGGTTTGAATAACCACGAAGGTTCACTCATTACGGCAAACGCCGAAGCTATGGGAGCGGTACTGGAATTCTGCCAACAGAAAGGACTATTCTTTCTGGACTCCCGAACAACAGCGCAGTCAGCGGCTAAAGCGGAAGCGGAAAAACGGGGAATACATATCTGGGAGCGTACAGTGTTTTTAGACAATATCCAGGAGAAGGCATCGATAATCGCCTCCATATATGCGGGCATGAAAATCGCTGATACACAGGGGTCGTCAATAATGATAGGCCACGTATGGTCAAACGAACTGGCTGATATTCTTCACGAGATGTATCCGGAACTGGTGGAACAGGGCTACAGCCTCTCTGCAATATCCCGGATGGCGCTCACAGGAGAAGACGATGAATATCCTTGGAATTGAGTCCTCCTGCGACGAAACCTCTGCGGCGGTGGTCAGGGACGGACAATATATCCTCAGCAATGTGATCGCCACACAGATACCTTTTCACGAAATATACAAAGGGGTGGTTCCGGAGATAGCGAGCCGAAAGCACGCCGAATGGATACTTCCCGTGGTCACCCAGGCGCTGAATGAAGCAGGGCTGACGATGGAGCAAATAGATGGAATCGCTGCGGTAAGCAGACCTGGTCTTATGGGATCGCTGCTCGTGGGATTAACCTTTGCGAAGACCCTCGCTTGGGCGGCGCAGAAACCCTTTATCGCAGTCAATCACATGCTGGGTCACCTCTATGCAGCCCATCTGATAGAACCGGTCTCTATACAGATGTCTGCTCAACAGGCATCCCATGTCACCGCAGGCGAAGCTGATTTCAACGAAACTCGTTTCGCCTATCCCTATCTCGGCCTCCTCGTATCCGGCGGTCACTCAATTATCTGCCGGGTCAATGATTTCGATGACATCGAAGTCCTCGGCACAACTATCGACGATGCCGTGGGAGAAGCCTTCGATAAGGTGGCAAAGTTCTACAACCTCGGCTATCCCGGCGGGGTGATCATCGACAAGCTCGCCAAAAACGGAGATCCCCGAGCAGCGTCCTTCCCCATGCCTTCACTGCATAAAGGCTCTGATCACCGCTACG
>JAITWB010000130.1 GCA_031285525.1 Spirochaetaceae bacterium | reverse complement strand
CACCATCAGACTTATCACCGTCCGGGAACGGAACGGAGCGATAACCCCCAACGTCTCAAGCTTCACCGTTACGGGGATCATTTCTTCGGGATATCAGGAACTGGACGCCCTTTGGGTGTATATTCCTCTGGAGACCGGATTCGCCACCCTCGCCTCGGCATCATCCCGCAGTTTTATCGGCATACAGACTCAGGATCCCTTTGGGGAGATAACCAGGCTCAAACCCCTGGTTCATATGAAACTGCCTTCTTCCTTTGCAGTATATACGTGGTTCGAACTCAATCAGGGGCAGTATAAAAATTTCGAAACAACAAAGATGCTGCTGCTGTTCATCATGTTCCTTATCGTCCTCGTGGCATCGGTAAACATATCCTCTGCGCTGGTGATGCTGGTTATGGAGCGGCGCAAGGAAATCGGTATTCTCAAAAGCATTGGAGCATCCCCTTCGGGAATAAGCTTCGCCTTCCTCTTTGCCGGTTTTCTCACCGGACTCGGCGGAGTTCTCTGCGGTATTCCCTTAGGAATATGGTGCGCACTGAACGTCAACGGCATACTCTATTACTTTGAAAAACTAATTAACTTTTTCTCTTATTTATTGTATACTATAACTAATACGGATAGCCAGTTTATTCCGGTTCGGCTTCTCGACCCTGCCTACTACCTTGAGACGATCCCGGTTGAGCTGCCCTTCTTTGAGTTATTCTGTATCTGTGCCGGCACACTGGTTTTGTCGGTAGCGGTATCCATCCTGCCGGCAATCCGTGCAGGGAAAGAAAAACCGCTGAATGCGTTGAGAAAATACTGAGGAATACATGAAGTGCGACATATGCGGTACCCGAGAAGCGGTGCTGTTTATTCAAGAGACAACCAAATCATCCTCTGTGGAACTACACCTCTGTACGGCTTGCGCCAAAGAGCGGGGCATAATGACAGGGGATGAGAAGAAACAGAAAATAGAGTTTTCCTTAGGGCATATCCTTTCGGGGATGTTTACCAACGGAAAAGAAAAACAGCCGGAGCTGCAGCAGAACTGTCCCGGCTGCGGTCTGACCTTACCGGATATACGGAAAAAACGGGGCGCAGGCTGTCCCGAGTGTTACACCACCTTCAAGGCGGAAATACTGGGAATCCTCCGCAGCACCGGAGCGGCGCCTGCCTATACCGGCTCTCTCCCGAAAAAACTCGCCCACTTCCAGTCCCGGCTCACCGACAGGATGACCCTGCAGACCAGACTCCAGACGGCGATATCGGCGGAGAATTACGAAATGGCAGCCCTCTACCGGGATCGGCTGCGTATCCTCGACGAGGGAACCATTGGAGGTACGCCGGAAGGTGCATTTGGAGCAGGCAATGGGGTCTAAGACAGTTTCCTCCGGCGGAACCGAAGCTTGGTACGCCAAAGCAGGCTTGGAGAACGATGTGGTGCTCTCCTGCCGGGTACGGCTTGCAAGAAATCTCGTAAACTTTCCCTTTCCTGGACAGATGAAGGGGGACGATCCCGAGCGGGTTCGCTCCCTCGTATTCGACTCATTCAGACAAATGGAATACCCCGACCAATATCAAACCGTGTGCGTGGGAGACCTCGATTCTTTAGGGATTCGCATCCTCTCGGAGCGGGGAGTCATTTCGGCGTCCCTCTTGTCGGAACCCTGGGCGGGAGTGGTCATGCGCGCTGACGGCGTCCTCTCCTGTACGGTCAATGACGGGGATCATGTACGGCTTGCTTCCTTCGTATCGGGATTAAACCTTTATGAAGCATGGGACATCTGCCGGCAGACGGATCTCGCCATGCAGGAGCGGCTCCAGTTTGCGGCCTCCCGGGAATTCGGCTTTCTCACCCCCTCCTTTCGGGATCTGGGCAGCGGCATGAGGGCTTCGGCGCTCCTCCACCTGCCTTCTGTTTCCGCCGCAGGAATGCGGGACAGGGTATTCCGGGATCTCTTGGGACAGGGCTATGCCATCGCCGGATACTACGGCGTCGGAGTGGACGGCGCTTCTGCAGGGGGATCCCTGGGAGCCCTGTACCAGCTGAGCAACGAAAATGCCTCTTCCGGGGATGAAGAAGAGCAGTTGGAGTTTATCCGGGAAGGAGCTTCCCGGCTGCTCAGGCTGGAGAGGAACGCCTGCGCCGAACTGGTGAAAACCCGGATGACATCGGTGATGGATCAGATACTGAGGGCTTTTGCTGTAGCGAAATTCAGCCGATTTATAGGTAATAGGGAAGGGACAGATCTCATCTCAAAGATAAAGTGGGGACTCAATCTGGGAATACTCCAGGGAATCTCCCATGAAGAGATCACCGCCCTCCTCTACCGCATTCAGGATGCGCATCTCCATTTTGTGTTAAAAACAGCGAATATCACGCTGGAAGAAGACATTACCGGGGATGATAAAAAAATGGAGAGGCTTCGGGCGATAGTCATCCAGGAAGCTTTTTCCGGAATAGAGATACTACACACATAAACATGGGTTTATACAGTGGAGGTAAACAATGTTTTTTAAAGGACTTTCACCGAGAGCACAGCGGCTGCTGACAATACAGGCTCAGGAAGAAGCCCGCAAGGTGGGAAGCGAACAACTTTTCCCGGAGCACGTCATCCTTGCCATGATCAAGTCATCCGAAGGAATCGGCTGCGCCGCCCTGCAAGTATTACGGGTAAACATATTAATGTTCCAGCTGGCTCTGGAACAGAGTATCCCTGTAAAACCGGGCATCATGATAGCGGCAGACGTACCCCATTCGAGACGGTTCAAGACCCTCCTCGATGCAGCCACCATAGAGTCACGCTCCCTCAAACAAGATTATATCGGTACAGAACACTTGCTTCTCGCCGCATCCAAGGAAGAACACAGCATCATCTGGGGCTTCTTCCAACGGAACGGCATCTCCCCTGAGGACATCCGCCGGGCGGTAATACAGGCCGCAGGAATGGAAGAAAGTTCCGCCAGTTCCCAGGGAGGACGAAAGCCGGTAAACCATGCAGGTATCCCCCAGCAAAAGGCTTCGTCCCAACAACAGCCCCTCCTCCCCGAACATAGCCGGGATCTCACCGCACTGGCACGGGAAGGCAAATGCGACCCCGTCGTAGGCAGGGAACGGGAAATCCGGCGGCTCATTCAGATCCTCTCCCGGCGGACAAAGAACAATCCCGTCCTCGTAGGCGAACCGGGTGTGGGAAAAACCGCCATCGTGGAAGCTCTGGCGCAGTATATCGTCAGGGAAGACGTCCCCCGCAACCTCATCGGCAAACGGGTACTCACCCTCGACCTGGCATCGATCATCGCCGGCACGAAATACCGGGGAGAGTTCGAGGAGAGGCTCAAGCGTATCATGCGGGAAATCTCCGAATCAAAGGACATCATCCTTTTTATAGATGAACTCCACACGATTATCGGCGCCGGCGGCGCCGAAGGAGCCATGGACGCTTCCAACATGCTCAAGCCCGCCCTCTCCCGGGGTGAACTCCAGTGTATCGGAGCAACCACCCTCAAGGAATACCGCAAGTACTTTGAGCGTGATGCCGCACTGGAGCGGCGCTTCCAGATCGTCCTCGTTACCGAACCCACCGAAAGCGACACCCGCACCATCCTTGAGGGGATACGGCCTCGCTATGAGGAATATCATAATATCCGCTACCAGGACGAAGCCATGGACGCTATCGTCCGCTTTTCCCACCGCTACATCACCGACCGCTTTCTCCCGGACAAGGCCATCGACGTGCTGGACGAAGCCGGGGCGATGCGGAAGATCGAATCCGATGTGCGCCCTGCGGAACTGACCGAACTGGAAGCCCGCATAGCCGAACTGAACGAGGAGAAGCAACGGCTGGTGCAGACTCAAGATTACGAACGAGCCGCAGAGGTACGGGACGAAGCGAGAACCCTCAGGCAAAAACTGGATATGCTCCGGGAGTATTGGCAGAAGAACGA
>JAITWB010000078.1 GCA_031285525.1 Spirochaetaceae bacterium | reverse complement strand
CTATTTAGAATATATTCTAAATACTTTCGGAGCTGAACTATGGGATTTGCAGAAACATTCAAGGCTCTCTCGGATCCTGTGAGGCGTGAGATTCTTATCATGCTCAAACAGGGCAGTATGTCGGCGGGGGAAATCGGGCAGCGCTTTGATATGACCGGGGCGACCATTTCCTATCACCTTTCGCAGTTGAAAAAGGCGGATCTCGTGTCGGAGACCCGAAATAAGAACTTCATTTTCTATGAACTGAATGTGTCTGTATTCGAAGAGATTATGCTCTGGATATCGCAATTTAAAGGAGAAACAGATGACGAAAAATGACAGAACGATCCTTATCGTGACAACTTTTGTGTGTCTCTTGCCCTTGGTTCTCAATGCGGCGGTCTATACGCAGCTCCCTGAACAGGTCGCCATTCACTGGGGGGTATCGGGAGAACCCAATAGCTGGATACCCAAGGAGTATATATGGGTACTTCCCGCAGGTATGGCTCTGATGAATGTGGTGATGCAGCTTGTTTTTAGCCTTGACCCCAGAAGGACGAAAGTTTCCGGTACCTTCACGAGAATTCTGGTATGGATAATGCCGGTAATAACCATGATTCTCTATCCGGTGACGATCTTCTATGCCCTAGGGGTCAATATACCTATTGCTTTGGTTGCCCTGCTCATTGTGGGGATGCTTATTCTGGTTATCGGCAACTACCTGCCAAAGACCCGGCGGAATTACTTTGTAGGGGTACGGGTTCCATGGACGCTGAAGAGCGAGGAAAACTGGAACAAAACCCATCGTATAGCCGGACGGCTCTGGACCGCCGGGGGGCTGCTGCTTATTATCATTGCCTTTGCAATGCAGGGTGTTCCGGCACTCATGTTTACTCTGACAATGGTTTTGGTAACCCTTATGACGGTGATTCCGATTATCTATTCTTATAGGTTGTATAAAAGCGAGGTACAGGAATGAAAAAAGCGATACAATTTGCTGTTTTGACTTGTTTGGTGAGTTGGATAATAGCCGCAGTCGGTATTTTAGTCTTTGATTTACATCAGGCACAGGGGCTTGCATACACGCTTTTTGCATCCTCTTACATGATGCTTCCTGCTATTTGTTCGATAATCATGCAGTTGGCATATAAAGAAAAGCCTTTGAGGGGACTCGGTATCTCGTTCAAGTTTAACCGATGGTTTGTCGTTGCCGGAATCGTTCCTCTCGTGTATACCTTTGCGGCTATGGGAATCAACTTGCTTTTCCCGAATGTATCTTTCTCGGCTGAATATACGGGCTTCCTTTCAACCCTCTCCCCTGAACAGGCAGAAGCAGCCATGCAGCAAGGGGCAATGGGGCAGTTTTCACCTATGGTTTTTTTCTTCCTGCAATTGGGGAGCGCTATAGTTGCGGGGTATACTATAAACAACCTCTTCGGTTTAGGAGAAGAATTAGGTTGGCGGGGCTATTTCCTACAGGCATTGAAGGGGACAAAGCTGCTCCCTGCTTCGCTGATTATCGGCACCGTATGGGGACTCTGGCATTTCCCTCTTATTCTGATAGGGCATAACTACCCGCAGCATCCAGTAGCCGGAGTTGGTATGATGATCATTTTTTGTATATTACTGACGCCGATGATGATTTACATCGTGCAAAAATCAAAATCCGTCATCACCGCATCGATATTCCACGGAGTGAATAACGCCATAGGCGGAATAACTCTGTTGTATATTGTCGGCGGAAACGATTTGACCAACGGACTAACCGGACTCGCAGGTTTTATCGCTCTATTGATCCTGAACGGTTTGTTCTATTTTTTTGATAGATATATCACCAAAGAGAATATCTTTACAAGATAGAAATGAGAAGGGAGAAATGAGAAAAGGTAAGAGGGCTTCGGTGTTCGAAACATAGGGAACTTCCGGGGTATCGGGAGATTCCTCTTCTCCTTCTTTTTTCCTTTATTTTCAACCTCCTCTTTTCTCTTTTTTAATTTCTCCTTCCTCCCTTGATAAGATCGTGTGCGATTGTTCCCGGTTTGGGGATTTCGGGGAGGTTGTCTTTGCGGAACCATGCTGATTCCCGTATATCCCTGTCCTGGAGGATTATTTCGCCTTCTGCCCAGTCGGCGCGGAATGTTGCCATCAGTTGATCCGGGTAGGGCCAGCATTGGCTTCCCTGGTAGCGGATATTCGTGATCTCCAGGGACGTTTCATCCCGCACTTCACGGATTGCACAGTCTTCCAGACTTTCACCGTGTTCGACATAACCGGCAATACAGGTATAGTTGTCTGTGTTTGTGTCGGAATGGCGGACAAGCAGGATGGAGTCTCCTTTCTCAACAAGAACCATGACGGTGGGTGAGAGCCGGGGATAGAGTATCCTTTCACAGGTAGTGCAGCGCCGGGCTGTTTCATATTTGTCATCTACCATGGCGCCTCCGCAGAAGCCGCAGAACCGCGCTGATTTGCGCCAGTTAAGCAGTCCCAGCGCCCTGACTGCAAGAGATGCAAGGGGGTTGTTTGCTGCGAAGAGCGTTCTGATTCGCACCCATCGGCATTCAGCGGGTGTGGGAGCATCACTTTCGAGCAAAATCGCTGAATATTCCCGATCTTTTTCGGTAAACCAGTCCCTGCCGAAATTCTCTTTGAGACACCTTTGAGCTACTTCCTCTGAGGGAAGCTCTATGTCAGTGGTATTGCGGAGAAGCAGTTGTGACTCGCGAAAAATAAAATCTTTCATGCCTTTCAGAATACCACGGGATCGGCGAAAGTGCAAAGAAAAAATACATATATAGGGTATTTTTATCTGGACATTTGGTATAAATATACGGTATTATAGAATAATATTGTTCCGTCCTTCGGCGGAAGTATGGAGGATTGCATGAAAAAAATTATCATGGCTCTTTGTGTTCTGCTTGCTGCAGCGGTATTGTTTACCGGCTGTAAAAAAGAATCCGACACAATCAAGATTGGCGGTGTGTTTCCCCTTTCTGGAGCGGTAGCTGTCTACGGTGTAGAAGCCCGCAATGGAATCGAAATGGCTATTGCCGAGATCAATGCTGCAGGCGGTATCAACGGTGAAATGATTGAACTCATCTCTGAAGACGATGAAGGTCTTCCCGAGAAGAGCGTAAACGCCTACAAGAAGCTCACCACCAGAGACGGCGTAAAGCTCGTTATCGGTTCGCTGACTTCCGGCTGTACAGCCGCTATCAGCTCCCTTGCCCAGGCTCAGAAGGTGGTTCTCATGGCTCCTGCTGCGACGATGGAATCCATCACCGATGCGGGTGACTATGTATTCCGCGCCTGCTTTATCGACCCCTTCCAGGGTACTGTTGGAGGCATCTTCGCCGCTAACACGCTGGGTATGAAGAACGCCGCTATTCTCTACGATGTGACCAACGACTATTCCGTCGGTCTGACAGAGAATTTTGTTTCTTCCTTTCAAGCTCAGGGCGGAACTGTGGTTGCTTCCGAATCCTACGGAAAGGATGACAAGGACTTCAATGCTCAGTTGACCAAAATTAAGAACGCCAATCCTGATGTGGTGTATCTTCCCGATTACTATGCCACCGTTTCTCTTATTGCGAAACAGCTTCG
>JAITWB010000049.1 GCA_031285525.1 Spirochaetaceae bacterium | reverse complement strand
TATCCAACCATAACTCAAAGGCGGTAAGGGCAGCGGAGAACTCACCGGCGTAAAAGAATTCCCGTCCTACATCAAATCCGGTGAGCAGCTCTTTTCGCTCTTCATATTCTTGAGGGAATAGGGGCTCAAAGACGATGACCGCTTCTTTCTTGCCTACAACGGCGACACGGGAGAGCTCCCGAAAATGGAGAGTGTCATCATCTCTGAGGTGTTCAAGCGCCGCAGTCATGGTTGCCTTGGTGCACATGGTATAGGTTCCGAACTGCTTGTTCAGGCCTTCGAGGCGGGCGGCGAGGTTTACTGAGTCTCCCAGCATGGTATAGTCGAAGCGTTTGTTGGAACCCATGTTGCCTACGACGGCGAGTCCCGTATTCAGTCCGATACGCATTAGGAGATCGACGCCGCACTTTTCCTTGAAATAGGGGCGGAGTTCTGCCAGTTTTTGCTGGCAGATCATCGCCGCCTTGAGCGCCCGAAGCGCGTGATCCGGTTCATCCGTGGGGGCGTTCCAGAAGGCGATAATGGCGTCTCCTTCATATTTGTCGATGGTTCCGCCGGAATCGAGGATGATGTCGGTCATGGCGGTGAGGTATTCGTTGAGCAGTTCTGTGAGGGCTTCAGGAGAAAGGCGCTCGGATATAGTGGTAAAACCTTGAAGATCCGAAAAGAAGATGCTGATTTCCCGGCGTTCGCCGCCCAGCTTGAGCCGTTCAGGATGGCTTATGAGTTCTTCGATAACCACGGGACTCAGGTATTGCTGGAATGCCGCTTTGATGTAGCGCTTCTGCCGACCTTCGGTGTTGTACTGTATTAATAGGGATACAAAGAAGCTTACGGCGAGGGCAGCGAGGGGGGACACCACCGGTATCCATACACCGCCGATATAGCCGATACAGGCTGCCGCCACAAGCAGTACGGCAGCGCCGGAGAGTCCCGTTACAGAATGGGTGTTGCCGCTCAGAGCGAGAACCAGCAGAGAGCCGGCAGCTGCAAAGAACAGGATCATGATGAAGACGATAGCCTCAGGCAGTTCCTGGATGAAGTCATTCTGCAATAGATTGTCCAGCATGGTAATGTGCATTCCCACACCGGGATAGACGCTTGAAATGGGGGTAGTGAACATATCGAAGAGTCCGGGGGCATAAAACCCAAAGAAGACATACTTATCTGCAAAGTCTTCGGGGTAGAGGGGCGGTTCCTCCCCTGCAATAACGGCATCGGAACTGCGGAGTATCTGCTCTGCGTTATAGGGAATATACCTGTTAAGATCGCCTCTAAACCTGACCAGGGCGTTGCCGTCTTTTACCGGAATGGTATACTGGCCAAAGCTGACCTTTCTGCCGGATTTGTCCCACACTAATTCGGGGTTTTCCATCCCTTCTCCCACCGCAAGAGCGCTGAGGGCGAGGGAGGGGACGATTTCGCCGTCAAATTCTACGAAAAGGGAATTCCTGCGGATCACATCATCGTTGTCCCGGGTTGCCCGGATATTTCCCAGAGATACTGCTGAAAGGGAGAGTTCCTGCACAGGGAAAAGTGCCTCCGTCATGAGCTCTGTAGAGGGTTTGTACCCCTGAATAGTGAATCCCGATCGGGGTGCGTAACCAACCCATGCGGTTTCAGTCGCCAGAGAGGAGCCGAAGAAGAGGGTTTGTACCAATTTGCCGTAGTCTTTTGAGGCGGAAGCGAATGCGGCGTCATCTTCGGATCCGTACACGGAAGGCTCGGTAAACATAACATCAAATACGACAGATTTTGCGCCTCCTGCCTGCAGGAAGCGGGTGATCTCGCCGTAGGCTGAACGAGGCCAGGGCCATCCCCATCCCCGGGTTTGCTGCGCCCAGTCGAGGCTGTTTTGGTCAAGCAATATGAGAACAATGTCATCAGAAGGGCGGGTCGTTTTGGCAAAGAGCAGAACCCGTGCATCGTAGGCCTTGTATTCCAGATAGGAAAAAACCTGTCCCCACTCCAGCGCCGCAACCACGGCAAACACGAGGAGGGAAACAACGCCGATTTTGGTTATCTTATGCGAAAAAAAGCCTCTTCCCTTCATGATGTTCAAAGTCCTTTGATTGATGACTCAAACCGGGACTGCCGCAATGACTGTCCTTCGGTAATAGAAGCATACTTTGACGTATATGGTGTTGCCTTTTTGATTCGATCCTGCGGCGCAGGATGGGTCTTGCCGAATCCGGTGTTTTTACTCCCCTGTTTTTCATCGAGGAGCTGCAGCATCCGCATAAGGGCAGCAGGGTTGTAGCCGGAAGCTTCCATAAGCCCGGCGGCGTATGCATCTGCGTCATACTCCTGCTGTTTTGAATAGCCGTTGTTGACCATGGTTTTGACGATATCGGCAACCGATTCATCCAGGGCTGTGGTCAATTCCATGGTATCGGTTGCCGCGCCTACCACAGAAACCGATGTGACCGCCAGAGCATTGGTTATTCTGCTGGTCTTTATCGATTTAAGGCTGTGCTGCAGCTGGATGTGGGCTACCTCGTGGGCGAGTACCGCCGCAAGGGAATCCTCTGAGTCTGCACATTCGAGCAGTCCCCGGGTTACAAAGATGTGCCCCCCGGAGGTGGCAAAGGCGTTTATTTCTGAGGTGTTCAGGATCTGTACATGGTATCCCCGAAAGATATCGGGACGGGGAGAATTGAGGGTAAGGACGGCGCATATCCTGTTGAGATACGCGGTAAAGTCTGCATTCATATAGGGGCTGTAGGTTGTCAGCACCGAAGCGCCCACCGCCCGTCCGATATAATACTCTTGTTCCGGGGTTATCTGTTCTGCCGCTCCGGCAATGGCGGTACTGCTGGACACGATGGCCTTTCCCATTGAATCCGGTATCATCCCGGTAGCGGAAGCGATGCCCGCTCCGGCATTGATAGCCGATGAGAGCGCCTGGCAGGAGGTGAGCATGAGGACAACGGTACAGAGGAGAGCTGCAATGCCGAATACACGACATGATGTGCGGTTGGCAAGGAGAGTCTTTTTCATTCTTCTGCTCCTTTCAGGTCCCCTGATGTTATGAATTCATGGAGTTCCGTAACTGAGACCATATATTCTTCCATTATATCTACATAGGTATAATCGGTGCCGCTTGTGTTCTTCCAGGACTGTTCAACGTCCGCGCTGAATCCCTTTCCTGCAAGGGCGAGCTCCTCTGCGGTAGCGGAAACAGTGCCGCCTCCCGCACGGGCAACGATGCGCTTAGTGGTGAGGCTTGCGAGAGTCACCCATCCCTTGATGTTCCTGTTTCTATCCACTGAGACATGGATCCATTTACCGTTCTCTTCGACCACGGTAACGGTATCTCCGTAGACCAGTTCGGTCAGAGTGGAGGCGAAAAAACCTGTTCCAGACTTTACGGCAGCCGTTTCTACAGCCACATACATCCTGTCTCCGGGCTTTGCGTAAAGGGAGAACAGGGCGGTACTGCTCAGGAGGATAATAAGGAAAAACTTCTGTATCTTCATTGAAGACACCTCTCTATGATGTGATTTACAGACCAAGCGTATTGATGATATATGAATAGTATAGCATACATCATCAATAATAAACACCGAGGGAGGAAAAGGTTTCATTTAAAATGCGGTACACAGGGGATATGATTTATGGTATAATAAGACGTTAACTACAGATGTAACCGAGATTACTAAAGGGGAAGCACTGTGCGTATAGAATCACTGGAAATTCACAATTTTAAATCACTGCAAAATGTACATCTGAAGAACATCCCAGGGATGGCTGTATTTGTGGGACGTAATGGGACGGGGAAGACGACATTTTTCGATGTATTCGGTTTTTTGAATGATGCATTTGTCGCTGACGTAAAAATAGCCCTGCAAGCACGGGGCGGATTTAAAGAAGTCGTTTCCCGCGGTCAAACAGGTGACGTTTCTTTTACCATCCAATTTCGCCCCAATAAAAACGAACCTCTTATGATGTATACATTGGCAATAGGCTTGGATGCTAAAAATATGCCGATTGTCAAATCAGAGATCTTACACTTTTATCGGAGCGGCAATAAGAGTCCATGGACGGTTTTAGAGTTTCACGAGGGAAAAGGCTTTGCCGTTGAGGGCGGGTTATCTGATTATACTCCTGAAAAGGAAGGGGAGCGCAAAGAACGAACACTAAACTCCCCGCATATCCTCGCCGTCAAAACGTTGGGGAATCTCTCCGAGTTTACAGCGGTATCTCA
>JAITWB010000119.1 GCA_031285525.1 Spirochaetaceae bacterium | reverse complement strand
CTTTTTTTCTCATTTGAAAACGATAAGTGATGGAAAAATGAGACTACCAAAGGGAAGATCGAAATAATCACCTTAAAAGTGATATAATAAAAAAATAACAAATTCAAAGGTTGACATACTCTCTGAATAGGAGTAGTCTAAAACCAAGCACTACTATTCCAAGTAATGATATCCTAAAAAGAGGTGATTATGAGTGTACTTCGTTTTTTTTCTTCCTCCTCGAAAAAGGAAACTGAGCAGCAGGATACTGGACATCATGTTTCTTCTGAATTATTGACCACTGTACGCAGCCGTATGTGGAAGGCCAACGAGCAGGTTTCCCATTCGATGGATACCGCCGTTGTCGCCGGAGGTTTGGACAGGAATGTCAAATCGATAAAGGCAAAAACCAGCGGTTTGCACGACCAGATAAGCGAGGTGTCCGCCACGATTGAACAAATCACGGCGAATGTGCATCGGTTTAACGAACTTGTTGGAAAACAGGATGATGCATTGGCGCAGACAAATGCGGCAATGGAAAAAATGTCATCATCCGTACATAAGGTCACCGATGTAACGAAGCAAAAAACGGCGGCTGCCGAGAAATTGCAGGAGATAATCGGCAAAGGCGGGGAAAGCGTGATGATTACCTCCCGTGCCATAGACGAGGTCACCGTGGCGGTCAATGCGGTGGCGGATGTGATAAAAATAATCGACAACATAGCGGTTCAGACCAATCTACTCTCGATGAATGCTGCCATAGAAGCGGCTCATGCGGGAGAACTGGGAAAAGGTTTTGCAGTGGTCGCAGGGGAAGTACGAAAACTAGCGGAAAGTACGACTACCAATTCAAAAACAATTGCCGAATCACTCAAAAATATCATTAGCCAGATATCTCAGGCAAAAAAGGCAGGAGAAGGAGCCGGAGCTGTTTTTGAGAACATCCAGAAAGAGGTAGAGCTATTTGTTGAAGCTTTCTCGGAAATATCCCATTCAACGGTAGAATTATCCTCTGAGACAACCCAAATCTTTAGTACGATGAATGATCTCAAGCACGTTTCTGCCGAAATATCCAGCGGAAGCCAGGAAATTGCGGCAGGTTCCGACCATATTAACAGGGCTCTACAGCAGACGAAGGATTTTTCCACCGGACTTATGGATGACATGGAGGTAATCGAGAAGAAAGCCTTCGACATAAGCGGATGTCAAAGCGGCATAGCCCAATATATGGTAGATACCAATAAAAGTATGGATATCTTTTTCAAGGAAATGGTTGCAAATGGGCAGATGGAAAAAGAGACGATGCTCTTCAATTTCGATCTGATTGTCCTTATGCACCGCAACTGGCTAATACAATTACGTGCTTTTTTGGACGACCGGAAGGAAGGACTAAAAGCTACTTCCGAAGACTACCTGAAGTGCGATTTGGGGAAGTGGATATACGGAGACGGCGCACAGTTTAGTGAAAATGCTTCCTATAAGAAGCTGGAAGCGGAGCACCGGAATTTCCATGCCCTGGCAGGAGCGATAATACAGGCAAAGGCGGAAGGTAACAAACCTGCTGCCGAGGAAAAGTACGAACTCCTTATGGATGAATATCATAAGGTCGTTTCTTTACTTGAAACGTTAAAAAACGCTGTCTGATCGGCAATGAGAACTCTGCTAAAAGCCTTTAACAATTACCCATACAAGTTCCCACATTGCGTGCAGTGTTGAGTATGAGATCGTCCTGGGGTACCTGTTTTATCTTTCCTGCCACATCTGCAAGGGGAACGGCGACGATGGCGTTGTTTTGGATAGCTACCATCTTGCCGTAGTCTCCTTCGGCAAGGAGACGGGCGGCTCCTACTCCGAATTCGGTGGCGAGGACACGGTCGTAGGAGGCTGGAGTTCCGCCTCGCTGGAGGTATCCGAGAACAGTGACCCGGGATTCGAGTCCGGTGGCTTCTTCCAGCTCACGGGCGACCCGGTAGCCGATGGACATACGGACACGGGACTTCTTTAATTCTTTCTTGTCCATCAGCGATTCTGCAACCGAGAGGGCGCCCTCGGCAACGACGACGATGGAGAAGGCTTTTCCCTGACGTTTCCGTTCCAAAAGGTGTTCTGCGATGCAGTCGATGCTGTAGGGTATCTCCGGGATGAGGATCACGTCCCCTCCTCCGGCAACTCCGGCGTAGAGACCGAGCCA
Source organism: Spirochaetaceae bacterium (assembly GCA_031285525.1). The sequence continues at coordinate 1,626 of JAITWB010000119.1, read as the reverse complement.
GCCTGCTTTGTGTCCCATTACCTCAACCACCATGATACGGTTGTGGCTGTGGGCGGTACTGTGTATGCGGTCAATGGCATCGGTGGCGACAGACACGGCGGTATGAAACCCAAAGGTGATATCGGTTTCTGCCACATCGTTGTCGATGGTCTTAGGCAGCCCTATCACGTTGAGTCCTTCCTTGGCGAGCATACTGCCGGTGGTGTTGGTTCCGTTGCCGCCGAGAACGACCAGGCAGTCTAACCTGAGGCGATGGTAGGTGTCTTTTATCATTTCGATGGGAGTTTTCCCGGTAATGGGATCCGGTTCCGGGTTTTTGAAGGGTTTCTCTCTGGATGTTCCCAGAATCGTTCCCCCTTGGGTTAATATGCCGGAAAAATCATCCGGGCTGAGGATGCCGGCGGTTCCTTCCATTAAACCCCGGTATCCGTTCTGAATTCCGATGACCTTCATCCCGTAGACATCCATGGCGGTTCGGGCGACTCCGCGGATTGCAGCGTTGAGTCCGGGGGCATCCCCTCCTGATGTGAGGATTCCCACCGTTTTGGTCACAGAATCAAGCATTCACACCTCCCAGACCTATCTTGGCTGCTTCCTTCCGCATTCCTAAAATCGTCTCTTCGATGACGGCGGGCAGCTCCATGCCGAGCATCGCTGCCCCTGAGGCTATCACGTCCCGGTTGCATCCGGCGGCGAAGGCAGGGGTTTTGAACTTCTTGAGTACCGATTTCGGTTCCAGGTCGAGGACGCTCCGGGAGGGGCGCATCAGGGCGCAGGCGAAGATGAGTCCGGTGAGTTCGTCGATGGTATAGAGAACCTGCTCCATCCGGTGTTCCGGCTTGATATCGCAGACAAGCCCCCAGCCGTGACTCTGAACGGCGCGGATGATATCAGGAGAAACCCCTTCGGCTTCCAGCAGCTCCCGGGCCTTTACGCAGTGCTGTTCCGGAAACTGTTCAAAATCGATGTCGTGGATAAGTCCGACCACGCCCCAGTATTCCGGGTCTTCGCCGAGAAGGGACGCCCAGTGGCGCATGGCGGCTTCTACCGTTAGACTGTGGCGCAGCAGGGTTTCGCCGGTGACATACCGCTCCAGCATCGCATAGGCTTCATTCCGAGAAAGGGTCTCTGCCATCAAGGTCTCCTGTTATCTGTGGTTTTATGGGGAAAGATCCCCCTGTGGTGTTCTTTGCAGAATTTCGTCCCGAAACAACCGGACGGTTTTCTGCCGTAACGCTTTTCGGTTTCCGTTTCCCCGGTTCAGGAGAGATGAATCCGAAAAGGCTGCCGCAGAGTCCTCCCACGAGGTGGGCAAATTCCGCTATATCGTTTCTGCTGAATATTCCGGCGACTTCCCTTCCCATGAACAATAGGACGATGATGATGAAGGTCAGGGGTATTTCGTTTTTTTCCATATTGGTGAACGAGGCGAGAAGGATCATCATAAAGGCGATACCGCTGGCGCCGAGGAGTCCGGTGGTGAAAAAACAGACATTCAGTACCCCGGTCACGAAGGCGGTAACGCAGATCATCACTACCAGCATCCCTGAGCCGTAGCGCTGTTCCAGAAGCGGTCCCAGAAGCAGGATGAACGAGAGGTTGCCGATGAGGTGATCCCATCCGGCG
>JAITWB010000003.1 GCA_031285525.1 Spirochaetaceae bacterium | reverse complement strand
CTTTGTTCATCATTCAAATTTTCTTCAAAGCAATCTTGCAGATCATAATCGAAGTCGAGAAGGGCTTGCGCTCCTCCTATGATTTCTGTTACTGTTTTCATGGCGAAGGTCTCCTGATTAGTTGGTTTAGTCACCATTAATCTTATCAGATTCCTTCGCTTTTTTATACCTCTTCACTTCTTTTTAGGAGTTTTGCAACAGGCTCTATAGTCAATAATATCCATTTGCTTTACCTTTTCTCTAATTATAAAACCGTGAAAACTTATACCTGCCAAAGCTTTCCTCTATCTGGTAAAACTCCACACTGTACAGCTCCTCGACGCTGGGGTACTCCACGATGGCAATGGTGGGGGGGACTCCGCCTCTCGGGCGGGCGCAGCTGCCGGGGTTGAGGAGGAGGCTGTTCTTTTCTTCGTACATATACGGTCTATGGGTATGGCCGAAAAAGACGAGATCGCAGTCGAGTACTTCCGATGAGGCGAGAAGGGCGTTGGTGCCGTATTCGACCCGCTGGCGGTGGCCGTGGGTGATGAATATCTTGCGTCCGGCAGCTTTGAGGATCTGCCGGTCAGTGACGTACATCGGGAAGCCTGTGCCGTCATCGGTGATGACCCGGTACTGCTCCTCGTCGCCGTTGCCCCGGGCAAGGGCAAGCACTGGCGGGAGAGCTTCCTTGAGGGCGGTGTTCGTATAGGCCTTTTCGAGGCAGGATGCTATGTCCCAGCAGCCGTCTCCGGAAAAGATGAGGGCGTCGCAGTCGGGGCCGAATTTCTTGATAATCCCTTCCAGGACATCGGTTTTTCCGTGGGAATCGGAGACCACCAGCAAGCGGGCGCTCTCCTTTTGTTCGAGTTCTTCGGCTGCCTCCCGGCTGCCTATGAGCAGTGAATCTATCTGGCAAAGGTCGTTCATAGGGCTTCCTGTTTCTCCGTGAGTATGAAATGATTCCCGGACCTCATACCGGTTTCGGGATCCGTATAGAAAGAGACCGTCCAGGAATCGAAGAGATCCGCTATAACTCCCCGTAGGGGTTCACCCATTTGAGGGGTATAGTCGGAAATGGCAAAATCGATCATCGGTACGATCATGTCGGGAACTGCCTTCAGATCTTCCTCCAGAGACTGCTCCTCTGCTATGAGAGACTCCTCTTCACGGGCAAAATCGATAACTCCGTGAGAGACCCCCTCTATTGCTATGGGGTCATCCTGGGGAAAGGCGGAAATAATTCTGATATCGCTGCGCTGCGCCCGAAGGGTCGAAAGCCCCAGGGCAGTTCCGTCAGGTCCGCCGAGGGTGATGACAGCGGAGACCGCCGGATCCGAAGCCAGCTCGCTGAGCCGTGAAATGCGGACGATTCCGAAATAGAGAAAGTCATCGGGGTAAAAGAGGGGGCGGATGAGGCCTCCTTCCCCTTCAAGTCCGAATTGTTCGGAGAGCATGGACAGCGTTTTTTCGGTGAATTCCGGTTCAGTGTATCCGGGGCCGAAAACGACGCATACTTTTTTCGTTGAAGGACCCCAGAGTTTGGGTGCCGGTTCCTCTATTGCAGGCGCCGAAGAACCCTGGACTGTACTGGTTCTCTGAGCCGCATTCTGTTCTGTATCTGAAAAACATCCGGTTACGAGAAGCGGGTAGAACACCATGCTCAGAAGAAGGAGATATCTAAAACTACGCATCATACATCAATACTACAATGTAATCGCTCAGGTTGAAAAGAGTTCCCTATTCTGTTATGGTGAAAATATGGCAGTTGTATCTATTATTTTTCAGATAATCGGAAGTCTTGGGTTCCTTTTGTATGGGATGAAGATGATGAGTGACGGAATCCAGAAGACAGCCGGAGAAAAGCTGCACAAAGTGCTGAAGTTTATGACCGGTAACCGTTTTTTGGCGGTTTTGACGGGCTTGCTTATCACCGTGGTAATCCAGTCTTCCAGCGCAACCACTGTAATGGTTGTTTCCTTTGTTAATGCAGGTTTGCTTACCCTTACCCAGTCTATCGGCGTTATTTTCGGGGCGAACATCGGTACCACCATAACAGCGTGGATTGTCTCCCTTATCGGTTTCAATTTCAAGCTCACCCTTTTTGCGGTACCCGCCTTTGGAATCGGATTTTTTCTGACCTTTATCAAGCGATGGAAGAAAGAGGGACTCGGCGAGACCCTTATGGGCTTTGGGCTGCTCTTTTTGGGGCTGGATATGCTTTCCAAGGCGCTTCCTCCTATCGATGCGGATACTATTTCCTTCCTTTCTGCATTTACCGACAGGGGAATCCTGAGTACCCTCATCGGTATTCTCGCAGGCGGGCTTATAACCGTTATCATCCACTCCTCCAGTGCGTCCACGGCGATTATCATAACCCTGGCATTCCGGGGGCTGCTCCCCTGGGAATTCGCTGCGGCTATGGTTCTGGGCAGTAATGTGGGAACCACTATCGATGCGGTTCTCGCTGCAATTGGGACGAAGGTCAACGCCAGACGGGCGGCGCTGGTGCATGTGCTGTTCAATGTTATCGGAACAATCCTTGCCGCCTTATTCATGCATCCTCTGCTCGTGGTGGTTGATTTTCTGATTCCCGGGCCGGTGGAAGCTTCCATAACGACCCATATCGCCATGCTTCATACGGTTTTTAACCTCCTGTGTACCTTGGTGTTCCTGCCCTTTGTCAAACAGCTTGCGGTTCTTACAGAGCGGATCATTAACCCTGAGGCGAATGAGACCCCCGAAGTGTATCGGCTCGATTTTGTTTCCACCGGTATCAAGGAAAGCGCTGAATCTTATATCATCAGAGCCGAAAAAGAACTGTCCGACATGACCGATGTGGCTATCCGTATGGTGGATATGCTCACGGAGAGCATCGGCAGCGATAAGGATCCCCAGCTTATTATCTCCCAGCTGGATAAACTGGCGGAGCTTGAGGACTATGCTGACCAGATGCAGGAAGGACTTTCACGGTTTCTCGTCTTGTCGTCGGAACTGCCTCTTTCGTACCGGACAAAGAAAAACATTACCGTCATGCTCCACGTGGTGGATGACATTGAAAGCATCACCGACAGTTGTTACAGCGTTGCCCTGCTCATGAACCGGAGTATTGAAAAGAAGATGAAATTCCAGGACGACGATATCAATCGGTTGAGTCCCTATATAAGCTTGGTACAGCGTTTCCTCGATTTTATCAAGAAACACATAAACAGCCACCTCTCTACCGACGGTCTTGTCACTGCCCGTAACTTTGAAGATGAGATAGATCGCTTCCGCAAGGAGCTCAAAAAGGTCGCCCGTAAACGCCTTGAAGCGGGCGCGGATGTTAAGACGGAGCTACTCTATCTCGATATCGTTCGTCACATAGAAAAGATGGGCGACCACGCTTTTGATATCGCCGAGGCATTGGCCAGTTCAAGGTAAGAAAACACCTTTTTTGGAGAAAATGACTGAATTTTATGCATTTTTTTCTTGACTATTCTCTATAGAGTATGTATTATATGAGTGACAGCAAGGTGTCACTTTGATTGTCATGATAAACTCTCTCCAATTCCCCGCTCCCCTCAAAAGGAGCGGGGTTTTTATTTAAAATAAAAGGTAACAAATTTAAACGTCTCAAGTGTTGTATATAACAGGTGATTAGCGATCATCCACTATATTTTAGAGGAAGGATTCCATGGAAAGGAAAGGTCTTGTATTATTTTTTCTGGTGTTGATAGTAATGAGTTTTGTAACTGGTTGTAATTTTTGGGATCTAAACGCTAAAAAAGGAGATGGAATTATTACCAGTCAGGAAAAAACAGTGAGCGGATTTAATACTGTTGTAGGTAATGGCATAGGAAATATACATATATATCCTGCTGAGGATTATAAATTGGTAGTAACAACCGACAGTAATATTCAGGATGACATTGGAATCGCTGTTAGGAATAATACGCTGCATATAGAAGACAATAATAATCAGTACAAACCAACACAACTGGTAATTGATGTGTATATGCCTGAATTAGAAGCAGTTAGTTTAAACGGTTCAGGAAGCATTAAAGTTAATACAGGAACTACGTCTGCCTTTAAAATTGGTCTTTTTGGTTCTGGAAGTATCGATACCCAGACGTATCAAGTGCAATATAATACTATAGACCTTTCTGGAAGCGGTTCCATAAAGACAATGGCGACAGATACGCTCTCTGTGGATATATTCGGTTCCGGGAGTATTGATGCACAAAATCATGGGGTGAAAAATGCCGATATCACTGTTTCAGGCAGCGGCAGTATAAAAATATGGGTAACAGATGCTCTGACCGGAGAAATATTCGGCAGCGGTACTATCTGGTATAAAGGAACCCCAACGCAATCCATAGACAAAACCGGTACTGGAAGTGCAAAAACATTGTAAATAGATCCTGTTCTTACAAATTATCAATTTAATTGACAATTTGTAAGAACGATTATCGCTTGGGATGTGTTATACTGATACCATGACGACAGCATTTTTACTGACCATCATTGCCGCAGTCCTCTGTTATCTCATTATTCCTCTGCTTGATTATATCCGCCGTTTTTTTATGGGAAAGAAACTGCGGCTCTTGTTCAAGGGAACTCAAGAGTATCCCGATTGGGTAGACAGAAGGGATGCATCTGAAAGGCGTAGTTCCTTTTCCGGCAGATTTTATGGGGTCTTCGATGCCTTTGAGGAGCCGGGGATTCTGTGGATTCGAAACGGTCCGAGAACCGTGGCGGTGAAATACGAAAATGCGAAATTCTGTTATCTGGAGTGGAAAAAAGAGGGTTCCCGGGAGCATTTTGAACTAAGGAGTCTCCCCTGGTCAAAGGTTGCTTCCCTCGAAACGGGTTTGCGGGTCTATGCAGCCGGACGGGTACTCTCAGAGAACGGGGCAGTAACCTTTTTCGGAACTCCCGAAACGCCCTTGCTGATAATTCTCGATGATACCGGAGAAAACGAACGCTTTGAAGAGTCGGTTATCGAGGGGAGCTTTCATTGTGGATACGGAGACAGGAGCGTCGTTACCCTGTTATCGTACTTTGCCGGTATGGCAGCGGTATTTTTTCTGCTTGTGCAGCAGTTGGGAAACTACAGCAACGATTCGGATATTATACTGTCTCTGATTCTTCTCTGTGTACCCGGACTTCCCTATATTCCGCCGGGTATTCTGTTCACTTTTCTGTACCGAAAATTCAGAAGCCCCCGGGAGGGGGCTCTGATTACCCGGGAAAAAGAGGATGCCTCTTCCACCAGGTTTTCGGATATATTCCCCCCGGGAAAGATTTTTTCCCGGGTGATGTTTTTTCTCGCCGCAGCGCTGAATGCGGTTTTTCTGTACCTCATACTGCTGGCTCTGCTGTTTTAAGAGAACCCCTGACTAGCTGTTCTCCTGCGTCTCCGGTTCTTCTTCGGGAAATGCAGAAACGTCGGTCTCTGGTTGCTCTACAGAGCCGGGAATATCATCGTCTTCTTCCTTTTTACGGGAATAGCTTACCGATAATTTCCTTCCCCGGTAGTCGGAGCCGTCCAGGGCAGCGATTATTCCATCGGTGTCTTCCGAAAGGAGTTGTACGAAGGAATAGTTATCCAATACCCGTATGTCGCCGATACGTTCCCGGTCGATATTCGCTGCATGGGATATGAGTGCTACCAGATCCCGGGGGAAAACCCTTCTGTTCCGTCCTACGCTGAGAAAAAGGGTGGTCGAAAGCGCTTCGTCCAGCGGAATTCTGACCTGAGGCTTCTTCTCCCTCGTCTTTTCTGCTCCCATATTTCCTGCGCTGGAACTGCCAGTTCCGGCTGACTCTCCGGCACGTCCGCCTCTGGGCTCACGCTCTTTCTTTTGCCGGCTCTGTTCCCTGCCGTCCTGACGACTGCTGTCATAACGACTACTGTCCTGGCGGCGTCCATTGTTCCGCCCGCCGTTTTGACGCCCCCCTCCATTGAGGGAAAGCTGTTTCAGCAAGTATGCCGCCATGTATGAACGCATGGTAAGGGGCACGTTTTTCCTGAATATTCGTCCGATCTCTTTCAATTCGAGGATATCTTCCTCTGTCTTGATCCTGACGACCATCTCCTGAAGCATCGCTGAAAGTTCTTCTTTGTTAAATGACACTACCATCTCCCCTAACATTTATGTGTTTTCAACCAAATCGAATATGTACATAGTTCCCTGCAGTTTGAATCCTCTCTGCAGCAACACCTGGATAAATTCCTGGGGCAAAAACATGCCTTGCCAGATAATCCAGCGGAACCGTTCTCTGTTGAGCAGTTCTATAAGCATATCGAGCAGTTCCCTGCCCAAGCCAAGCCCCCGATACAGGGGCAGAACGAAAAAAGCGGTCACCAAAGCGGTATCGCTGGTCTCCTCGGGAAAAGCACAAGCTGTAACAGACCCTGCGAAGTCACCGCTATTTGTTTCGACCACCAGAGAGTGTTCCGCTCCGCACTTCGTACCGCTGCCGCACGGAGTACCGCCGGGTATTCCTCTCAGGACTTTCCAGAGTCCCGCAAAGGCCGCCCCCAGGTCTCCCGTATAGGCCGCTTGAATTTCGCCTTCAATAACCGCATATGCGGTGTCCCGTTTCTCCCGAATTTCAGCGGAGTCATCCCCATCCTTCCCATATTCACGAAAGATAAAATCGTCGTGAACGATATCTTCCGTTTCCTCCGGCTCATCCCCGATATGTTCGAGTCCCCAGAGATCCCGCAGGCTGTTATACCAGCGGATAATCGTGTGGCGCATTTGATTTTCTTTGAATGAAAACCAGAGCCGCTCGACTTCCGGGTATGTTTTAAGGATGTTTTTGAACTGACGGAATACCCCCTTGCCCGAGGCGAGGGCGCTCCGTAACTCCTCCCGTGCCAGGGGATTATGGAGAATAGCGGTAAACTGTTCCATGAGCGTATATCCCCGCACCGAATCCCAGACCGGGAGGGGATAATACCGTTCAGAATCGATAGAATCTACCGATTCCATGGAATCTATGAAATCAGCCTTTTTTTCCAGCCGTTTCTCCACAGAATCCAGAACATACGAATCGTCCTGGTTTTCCATGGAGAATAATATGGCTTTGGAAAGTTCTTCTGATAACTCAAATTCCATTTCTACAGCAGCTTTTTCAGTTCATCCCGCCGTGATATCACCTTTGATATAAGCCCATACTCCCGGGCTTCTTCCGCACCCAGCCAGTAGTCCCTGTCCGTATCCTTCTGCACCTGTTCGAGGGGCTTTCCTGTCTCCGCTGAGATAAACCGGTTTATCTTTGCCCGCATGTTTTCCAGCTCCCGGGCGTGTATCTCTATCTCCGTTGCCACACCCTTGATCCCGCTCAGGGGCTGATGGATGAGGTATCGGCTGTCAGGCAGTCCGAGACGGCGCTCCTTGGGGGCTCCCAGCAGTATGAGGGCTCCGGCGCTGGCGATAAGACCCATGCCGATGGTAAAGACAGGAGCGGAAATGAACCGGAACATATCAACGATTGCGTATCCTGCATCTGCGTCCCCTCCGGGGGAATCGATGAATACCTGTATGGGCTTATCGTTGTCTGCTTCCATCACCAGAAGCTGCCGGATGATGCGTTCCGCCATGGGTTTATTTATCTCCCCGGAAAGCAGGATCTGCCTTGTCTTGATGAACTTGAGCATCAGCGGATCGCCTTCAGGCTCTTTTGCAGGAGGGGTATCCTCCTCGTCTTCCTCGTAGCGGAAGGACTTCCCGTTCACCGTACCGCGAAACAGGTCATCTCTGTTATATCCAAAACCAGCCATTTGTACTCCTATAGTATAAATATAACAATATCAGAAAGACGATGTCCAGACCTGGACAACATCATTTGATTGAAACTCCGGGAAAAAGCGACCGCCGGATGGGGAGGCGGACTCTTTTACCCGGAATTTCAAGTAAATCGCGTTGCCTTGGAAGCTCTTGCAAATGCCCCTGTTATAGAGTATTCTGCAACTCAATGCCTAATAAGGAAGTATCCATATGAAAGTACAGAAGGATTATGTTGTTTCTATTGACTATATTCTCACCGATGACGAGGGAACGGTTCTCGATTCATCAGAAGGGGAGAATCCGCTGGAATATCTCCACGGTCATGAAGAAATCATGACCGGCCTCGAAAAGGCTCTGGAGGGCAAGGAAGTGGAGGATAAGATCTCCGTAGTGCTTCCCCCCGAGGAAGGTTATGGGGTCTATTACGATGAACTCGTAGCGAAGGTACCCAAAGATCAGTTTGATGTGGAAGGGGAAATTGAAGAAGGGATGCAGTTCGAAGCGGAAACCGCCGACGGCCCCCGCCTGGTAACTGTAGTCGATATCAGCGACGATATGGTTACCGTGGATGCAAACCATCCGCTGGCAGGAGAGACGCTCCACTTTGAAGTGACTATCACAGGAATCAGGGAAGCCACCGATGAGGAGCTTGAAAACGGTCTTGATCAGGGATGCGGATGCGGCGAAGACGACTGTGATGACTGTAACCACGGATGCGGCTGTAACTAATCGCTCCAGAGATACCACCGCCCTGCTTGGGGCGCTTTGCTTTTTTTTCTCTACCATAGAGTATATGATACCCAAGCCCCTGCCCTTTTTGCGGCTGGGGCTTGCTAATATGCCCATCATGCTGGGGCTGGAGCTCCTCTCCCTGCCCCAGCTCTTGCTGGTGGTTCTGATAAAGATCATCGGACAGGGACTCATCGGCGGCACCCTCTTTTCCTACATATTCCTCTTTTCCGCCGCCGGAACCTTGTGCTCTGCTGCAATCATGATAGGACTAAAAAAGCTCACGAAAGGGCTGTCCTATACCGGCATAAGCGTTGCCGGGGCTCTCGCTTCCAACGGCGCCCAGCTGTTCCTCGCCCGGTACCTCATCTTTGGAGGCGCTGCGTGGCTCATCGCCCCTCCCTTTATCGCCCTGGGGACTGTCACCTCTTTGCTGCTCGGTGTGTTTACCAACTGGTTCGTCCTGCATTCCCGCTGGCTTGCACAGAAGAAAGGACTTTCCGCAGAACAAGCTTTTGAACAGCCTGTCTCAACTAATTTGTCTTTCGAAGAACCAACGCCCTGCCCGGCTTCGGCGAAAAACAAAAAAGCGCTCTCTATCAGTCCTCTCTTCCGCTTCCTGAGCGGACTTTCTATCCTGGGCATCTTTTTTTTCGTCCCAGCCATAGAAGTAACGGTTATCTGCTTTGCGATTGCGGTATTGCTCTCCCTTTTGGCAGGAAAGAAGATTAAACTCCTCCCCGTCATCATCATGTGCTCAGGAATCATCTTCTTTAACCTCCTGGCGCCTGCAGGAAAGGTGCTTTTTTCTATTGCCGGCTTTTCCATAACCGAGGGAGCCCTTCTTTCGGGCATAAAAAAAGCCCTCACCATTGAGGGCTTGATCTTTCTTTCCCGCTGGATGATAGCTCCAGGCTTTTCCCTTCCCGGGTATGTGGGAAGGCTTGTCTCCCGCTCCTTCGAAATACTGGTTCTCCTTTCGGAACGGAAAAGCCGTTTTGACCCGAAGCGTATCGTCGCCAGTATCGATTCTATCCTTATGAGCTTACCCGGCTGAGTCCGTCAGAGGCTTCCTTATACGAAGGATTGAGCCTGAGCGCCCGCTCGTAGGCAGTCTTTGCACCGGTTTTATCTTCCACCGTTTCACGAACCGTGGCAAGCCGGTACCACCAGAGCGCCACCGCCGGTTCCTTGTAAACGGCAGCAGAATAGGCGATCTCCGCATGGTTGAACCGTCTGGTGAGGCGGAATATCTCACCCACAAAGAAGTAGGCGGTACTCACCCGCTCCCCTCCCGGAAGACCATCGATATACCGCTCCATCATCCGCAGGGATTCGGGATAATTTCCGAGATAAAAATAACATTCGCCCAAGTTTTCTATGATACGGAATTCCCGGGAGTTGATCTTGAGCGCCTCAAGGGAGATATTCACCGCTTCCTGATACCGATTGAGCCTAAACAGCGACCAGCCGAGAACGACATAGGATTCGATATTCCGGGGATTCGCAGACAATTCCTGCCTGCATATGGTCTCCGCCTGCTGATATGCAGTTCTCGCTTCTGCGGTACGCCCCCGGGCGTCAAGGTCTCTGCCGTTTCTAAAGGAACGGAGCGCATCGGGACGAGCCTGCTGCGCCGCCAAGGGTACTACCAACGCAAGGCACATAATGAAAGCTATCTTTCTTATCATGTTTGTGAGTTTATCATGTAAAGAGCAGAAAAGTAAACGGGATAAAAAACGCTTTGGCTAATGGGCAGGTAGAAAAGAGCAAAGGACATTCATTTCTCACTTCTACTTTCTCTTTTCTCATTTTTCAAATCGTATATCTTCTAAACTCCCGAACAAACTCCTCCCGGGAAAGGCTCTTCGCCCCCAGCCTGCTCTTATACGCCATCGGCATACCGAAATCCCACAAGGCAACCCCTTCAGCTTCCAGATACTGCGCCGTCAGCGCCATCTGAACCGTCCCTGCCGAGTTTTCCTCGTGATACCCTGAATAACTGGTATACACCTTACCCACAGACACCCCAAATTCCCCTGCAACGAGTCTCCCCTCCCGGTACAGACCGAAGGAACGCATCCGTACTGGATACTCACCCGTATTGCGGTGCAGTTCAGTAAAACTCTGCAGTAACGGCTCGGTAAGCCAGCCGTCACCGTGAATAGCGGCAGAGCGGCTCAGAATAACGTCAAAATCGCTGTCGGGACGCAGTTCGTACCGCCCCAGAAGCCGTCTTACTGAGCCGCTGACGTGTATATCTTCGAAACGGAGAACAGCCCGTTCCCTGTGGAGCTTCGGGAGCAAAATAGCGGATTCCGCTGAATCATCGGCTTTCGGCGGTTCAGCATACATGGACATGACCAGAAAACCCGCCGCCATAAGTTCTGCGATATATGACGGATCAAAACCCGGTGAAATACAGAACTCTTCCCGGTAATGCTCTAAAATAAGGGAATCCACAATCCCCTGAGGATCATCGCCGGGAAAGACCACAGCTATGCCCCAGGGATTATATGTAAGCATATTATCCGGTAATCAACTTCGCTAGATTCTCCGCCGTAAACCCAAGATACTCAGCAACCGCATCCCCAGGTCCGGATTCGCCAAACCGGTTGATACAGAACACATTCTCTGGGGAAGAAACCACCCCTTCCCAACCGCAGGCTGTACCCGCTTCCGCAGCGTATATACTGGCAGCGCCTCCTATGATCATATTCTTCAGTTCCCCAGGCTGTGACATAAACAGTTCACGGTTTATAACAGAAACCACCCGCACGGTTTTATCCGTTATAAGATCCGCCGCCTTGAGGGCTAGCGTTACCTCGGAACCGGTTGCGAGGATTGTCACATCAGGCGAAACACTCCCCTGCCGCACGATATATGCTCCGCAGGAAATAGTATTGCGCCAGTCCGGATCATCCTTTTCGTAAACCGGAACATTCTGCCGGCTCAGTATCAGACAAACAGGGCCAGAGCTATGGTTAAAAGCCATCTGCCAGGCAATTCCCGTCTCCTCCGCATCCCCGGGCCGTATGACAGCAACATTCGGAATAACTCTGAGGGCATTTACTGTTTCCACCGGCTGATGGGTAGGACCGTCTTCGCCCACAAAAATCGAATCATGGGTAAGCACGTAGATCACCGGAAGCTTCATCAGCGCCGATAGCCGCAAAGCCGGCCGCAGATAATCGGAAAACACGAGGAAGGTCGCACAAAACGCCTTGAGCCCACCGTGAAGCTGAATACCATTGGAAATTGCAGCCATGGCAAACTCCCGCACCCCGTACCGGATATACCGCCCCGCTCTGTGTGCCGGCGTGTAATCGTCTGCAGGCTTGAGAGAAACCCCATTCGGTCCTTCAAGGTCTGCAGAACCTCCCACAAGTCCCGTATACTGTTGAGCTATGCCATTAAGAGCTGCCCCGGATGCCACTCTGGTAGCAATCATATCGCCAATCTTATACTCACCAAACACAGAATTCTCAATCATCTTCCCTGAGTGGATATCATCCCATTCTTTTCGCTTTTCAGGATATTTCTCCGACCAGGCATCAAAGAGCTTCTGCCAGGCATCGTATGTTTCATGTAAAGCCTTCCTGCGTTCCCCAAAATACGCATACGCCTCAGGAGCGGCAAAGAAAAACTGCTCAGGATCGAGTCCGAGGCTCTTTTTCGCTTCTATTATCCCCTCTTTGCCGATAGGAGCGCCATGAGCCTTGGAAGTTCCCGCAACCGTGGGAGCCCCCCGGCCTATCTCGGATTTGAGCATGATAAAGGAGGGGCGACCATCTTTCTTCGCCTGCTCCACCAGAGACTCAATCCCTTCCATATCGTACATACTGCCCTTGAGCACCTGCCACCCGTAGGACTCGTACCGCTTCGCAACATCTTCAGAAAAAGTAATATCCGCAGAACCGTCTATGGTTATCCGGTTATCATCGTACAGCAGAATGAGATTCCCTAACTTGAGATGCCCCGCAAGACTGCACGCCTCGGCGGTCACACCTTCCATCAGGCAGCCCTCTCCCAGCAGGACATAGGTATAATGATCAACCACGGGAAACTCAGGCGTATTAAACCGGGCAGCCAGCATCGTCTCCGCAATAGCCTGTCCCACCGCCATCGCCGTACCCTGCCCCAGAGGCCCGGTGGTTGCTTCCACCCCCTCTGTAACACCGTATTCGGGATGTCCGGGACATATCGACCCCACCTGACGAAACTGTTGTATATCCTCAAGAGACACCTTATACCCTGCAAGATGCAGGATCGAATAAAGCAGCATCGAACCATGACCGGCAGAGAGTATAAACCTATCCCTGTTAGCCCATTCCGGAACCTCCGGCGTGTGGTTCATAATTTCGCCATAC
>JAITWB010000252.1 GCA_031285525.1 Spirochaetaceae bacterium | reverse complement strand
GCCGCCTTTTATAAGATGGTTGGCTCCCAGTTTTTCCTTCATTATCTTAGCCAAATAAGGCGGCATAGGGATAGACCTTGTAAGCCGGGTATATCCCTCTCTGTCTCCCGCATCTAATAGGGCGCAGGCATTGTTCGATACAGTTAGTTTTTCATCAAGGGTCATCAGCTGTCCCATACCATCCTCCTTTTCTCTAGTATACTGATCCTATATAGAGGAGTCAAGCGGTTTTTGCCTCCTCTTCACTTTTTTAGCCTTGCTGTCCCCACTTTTCTGCGACATAGTCCCTGACAGAGAACCGTTTGACTTCCCGCTGTGCAAAGGCTTCGGCGATGAGATCATCTGCCTCAAGAGCTTGGTACAGTTTCATCGCTTCTTCCACAGAGGCTCGGAGTACGGGATGACGGGGAGAGAAGAGGACGCAGCAGTCTTCGTAGGGCAGGATAGAGGTGTCGTAGCTGCCGATCTCCTTTGAGGTGAGGATGATCTCCTCCTTATCGAGACCAACCAGGGGGCGCAGCAGGGGATACTCCGATGCCGCTTCGGTGACTGCCATGTTCTCCACGGTTTGGCTCGCTACCTGTCCCAGGCTTTCACCGGTTATGAGACACTTTGCGCCGATCCGCTCCGCTGTCATGGATGCGGCTTTCATCATGCACATTCTGAGTAGGAGTGTGGTGAAGGCCTCTGGGGCTCGCTCACGTATCCGCATCTGAACCGCGGTAAAGGGGATGATGTTGAGCCGGGTATTGATGCTATAGCCTGAAAGGATTTGGGCAAGGTCTTCTACCTTCTTCTGCGCCTCTGCCGAGGTATAGGGGTAGGCGTGGAAGTAGACGCAGTCTATCTTCATGCCACGGCGGGCCATACGGTATCCGGCGACAGGGGAGTCAAGCCCGCCTGAGAGGAGCAGAAGCCCCTTGCCGCCAGTTCCCACGGGAAGTCCCCGGCAGGATCGTATGCCGTCTGAGTACACGTAGCACCGCTCCCGCACTTCTACGCGGATGACCAGATCTGGGTTATGTACATCTACTGCGAGGAGCTTCTGTTCGTATACCGGTTCCGCAGCTTCTGCGGCAAGTTCGTATGAATTGAGGGGAAAGGTCTTGTCTGAGCGGCGTACTTCGATCTTAAAGCTCTTCGCGCCCTGAGCTGCCGCGGCTTGTGCTTCCTGAAAAACTGCATCCCTAATGGAAGAAAGCTCTTTTTCCGTCACCCGAGCCCGAGCCCAGCCTGTTATTCCGATAAGGTGCTTGAGAGTGAACTCTATAGCGGCGGAACTCTCTTCGGTACCTTCAATATAGAGCCGCCCTGTGCGGATTTGCACTCTGGCGCTGACGCTTTCGAGGTAGAGCCGTGCGTTCTGCACCAGCTGCTGCTCAAATTCCTTCCTGTTGCCGCCTTTGAGGGTGAGTTCGCCGAGTTTTGCGAGATAGGTTACTGGATATGTAGACATGGGTTTCTCCTTACTGATAGTGTTATTCGTGAATAGGGAAGAATTACCGCTTCCGGGAAAATATCCCTATGGTCTCCTCCAGAGCGTTACAGAGGTTCTGTACATCCTCATCTCCTGTGAGGGGGCCGAAGGAGATGCGTACCGCTTCCAGAGCCTGCTGCTGGGGGACTTTCATCGCTTCCAGCACCGGGCGGGAGAGCTTTTTCGCTGAACAGGCTGAGCCTGTGGAGATGGATATGCCCCGTTCGCTCAAAGCCCGTACCAGTACCTCTCCGGGGATGCCTTCGAAGGCAGCTTGTATGATCCAGGGGGAAAAGCGGGGTAATTCGGTACAGGATATCGCTTCTTGTGTACGGGACTCGGGGATGATATGGGCTGAACCGATACTCTGCAGAAATCCGATAAAACCGTTCATCCTGCGGACGGCGGTGTTATAGGATGGCTCAAAATCATTCCCGGCAGGAGCTTTGCTGTTGTATGCATACTTTTCGAGGCATCGGGAGAGCGCCCATGCGCCAAAAAGGTTTTCTGTGCCGCTCCTGATCCCCCCTTCCTGTCCGCCTCCCCTGATAAAGGGTTCCTGCCTTTGAGGCATATAGAGCATCCCGATACCCCGGGGACCCTGTATCTTGTGGGCGCTTATGGCGGCGGAGTCTATTCCGGGCGTGGAGAGGCTGAAGGGTATCTTGCCTATCGCCTGCACCGCGTCTACATGGAACTTCGGGCGCTTCCGTCCGGAGGAGACATCAGTAATGGCTTTGGCTATTTCGTGAATCGGCTGAACTGCTCCGGTTTCGTTGTTCACCGCCATGATACAGACCAGAGCGGTGTCATCGGTGAGGCTTTCGGCTACTGCTTCTGGAGTGACGATGCCGTCCCGTTCGGCTCTGACAGTGTTCACCTTCCAGCCGCAGTTCCGCATCATCAACGCCTGCTCCTTTACTGCGGGGTGCTCGATAGCGCTTATGAGTATGGAGCCTGCGGCAGGACGCTGCAGCAGTGAAAGGATGGGCAGGTGATCCGCCTCTGTGCCGCCGGAGGTAAAGAAAAGAGCTTCCTTGGGTACTCCCAAAGCTGCGGCGGAGCGTTTCCGGGCTTCGTCGAGGACATCTCTTGCGTCAATGCCGCACCGATGGACACTTGAGGGATTGCCAAAGTGTTCCAGAGACACATCCAGCGCCTCCTGCCAGATATTCCTGTCGGGGACAGAGCTTGCCGCCCAATCAAAATACCCGCTCACGAAAGCACCTCAAGCACTTCCGAATCCTCAGCCGTGACAATTTCCGTCACCCCAAGCTCCCTCTGAAGCACAAACCGCACCGCCCCATCCCGCTTCTTCTTATCACTTTTTATATACCCAAGTATCTTCTCCCGAACAGAAAAGCCTTCTCCCTTCTCTTTTCTCTCTTCTCCCTTCTCTCTTTTCTCTTCTCTTTGCTCCCTGCTCTTTGCTCTTTGCTCTTTGATAGAGGTGTGCTCAGAGTCAGTACACCACCCGTACTCCGCAAGGAGCGTCTTCGCTTCTTCAGCCCAGGCAGGGGAGGTGAGTCCCTTATTCAGTCCCAAATCGAGGGCGCGGGCCATCCCCCAGGCGACCGCGTCTCCGTGGGTTATCTCCCCCAGCCCCAGGGTGCTCTCCAGCGCATGGGCAAAGGTGTGTCCCAGATTGAGCTCCATGCGCCTGCCTTTTTCGGTAAAATCTTCCTCTACGACCTGAGCCTTGAGCTCAACGCAGCGGCGGATGATCTTCCCCAAAATAGCGCTGTCCCGTCCCAGAACGGCGGTCTTCTCTCTTTGGAACAGCCTGAAAAGCTCCGGATCGTAGAGCATCGCCGTCTTG
>JAITWB010000233.1 GCA_031285525.1 Spirochaetaceae bacterium | reverse complement strand
CCGAGAGCAGCTTTTGAGACCGACCACCCCTTCTCACCCCAAATCACATCCTTCGGATTCGTCCAGTTATCGCTCTTGAGATTCGGAGAAAAAGCCAACTCCGCCAGCGCCTTATGATTCCCCGCCCACGCCGATGCAATCCCCTTACCGAGATTATGCAGCAGCTCCCTCCGGGAAAGCTCACGGGGATTATTCGCCTGTCCCTTAATCTCCTCCCGTAAGGATTGCACCGTACTTTTCAGAGCTTCAACCTCAGAGGACTCCTGACCTGTCACCGTCTCAAGAGCTTTCACAATCCCCTCAAGAATCAGCTCCTTCTCCTGAAAATAAGACGTAGCGTTTTCCGTGTTGGTAAACCCCGTCTGCTCAATCCGCTTCATCTCCCCAATCTTCTTTTTGATTGCATTCAAAATGTCATCCATAATATACACCCCCTATATGTTCAGTGGTATCACACCACCCCAAAACGAATTCACCACCCTTCCTATTTCTTTGCTCTTTTCTCCTTTCTCACTGCTCATTGCAAGAGCCCACGGGTTCGCCGGGACATTACAGATAGAAAACTCTAACAGCTCCTGCTTCCGAAATATCAACGCCGTCCCATCCTTCGCCGTCTCCCTATCCGGTATCTCAATCTCCATCACCCGAAAGCCCACCGACCCCGCCCTGAGAACCCCAGCCTTGACCCGCTGCTCAATAGACCACGCAAAAGGGTCATATTCCTTATCATTGAACACGACCACGCCATGCAGTCCCGTATCATCAATCGTGAGACCGTCAATCTTGCCGATAGCCGGAATATCCCACCGATGCGACCACTCCACCACAGGATTCTTCATATACTGCTTCACCTCCCAGCCCTCAGGATCTATCCGCTCCCCCGTCCGATCAAGATCAAAAGTAGACAGCGTCCACAGCATCCCTCTCCCTTTGCTCTTTTCTCCCTGCTCACTGCTCATTACCAAAGGTACAGAGGCAATGAGTTCCACCTCCTCCGAAAGCTTTTGAATCCCCGGTGTCTCTTTCTTCACCCCAAGGTATGAAAGCAACAGGTCAGCATTTCGGTAATCCCACTGCCCGCTCTTCGTCCTCAATAACATGGTTCCCCCTTTCCCGGTAATGGAGTACAGACAAAACGACTATGTCTAAACACAAGCTCCTCCTGTGTCACAACCCCCAGTGCAAGGGCTGTCACAAACAAATCAACCGCATTCCTCGCATTGAGGGAGCGGTATAATTCCTTTCGGTGGTTCTCCACCGTCCTCCCGGAAATCCCCAGATTATCCGCAATATCTTCCTTGCTAAACCCGTTACAGATACACCGCAACACCTCTGTAGTGATCGGCGTTAATATTCTTGCAGAATCAGGATATTCCTTCCGGGCATCGATCCGCTTCTGCACAGAAACCGGAATGAACTGTCTCCGGTTTCGTATTGCCTCAAGACCCTGATAAAACTCTTCAACACCCTCAGCGATATTTACATAACACTTCACTCCGTTGAGAATGAAGTACATAGCAAGGTCAGGAGGATACTCCCCGATACTCGCCGACGCAAGATAAAGCTTTGGAAACTCCCGATGCAGAAGCCCCATCATATAGGGAGTGGAACACTGATAAAAATGGGAACCCATCACCAGCGCATCGGGTTTCAGCTCCTGTATCAAAAAAGATAGAGCATCCTTCTCTAAAGAGGTTAAATGAACATTGGTGAAACCGAGTCTTTCCATCTCTTTTTTATAATGAGATAGATTATTGACTTCTCTGCTTACCGCCAATATTCCTCCGCTCATCAGGGCTCCCCTTTCTCCGGCGTTTTCCCGTCAGAAACCGCATCCACATTCCGAGGCTTATACCACCTATCCCCCCAGGGCTTCGGCTCCTTCCCACGCTCCTGCAGCACATCATTAATGGTTTTCAGTCCCGCATTAATCTCCGCAATATCCCGTTTACTCTGAGCATCCTCACTCTCCTGCAATTCCGGGATATCCCGTAAATCGAAAATTCCCTGTTCCTTGAGACCAAACCGTACAAAGAATTGACTCTCAAGTATCTGCTCATACTGGCGAAGGATGGGAATGAGGGTGTACTTCCAAAACGCTGAATGTTGTTCCGCTGTGTCCTTGCCGGATAGCGATGTGGTCTTATCATTGATATTCGCCACCCTCGGCGGTATCCCATACTTCGCAAGAATGGTGTAGAGATTCCACCGTTTCAGCTCAAAGAGTTTCACTACCTCCGGCGTAAACGACAGGGCCTCAAAGTTGGTACCTTTGCCAAGCACCGCAATCTTCCGTCCCGCCTTAATCTGTCCGTACTTACTCTCCCATCTTCTTTCCAACTGGTCGGCTTCTTCGGGTCGTAAGGTCTGCTCGGTTTTTAATATCCCCTGTGGAATGGCGTTATGCTTTAATAATTGGCTGTTCGCCTTGTTTGCGTAATAATCCTGCTCCAGTTCCAGAGACAGGGACACCAAGGGATTAACACCTCTCACCGGGTTCCATGGATTCCATTCTCTAAAATGGATGAGTTCATCGGAAAGGATGGGAATAAGGTCTATTCCGGTTTGATAAAACCATCTGCGATTGGAGCTTCTTCTATCAAGACGGATATCTTCTTGATATTCATGGCGCATCTTCCGGGGATCGAGGACGTAGATCTCCTTCGGAATCCCTCCGGCATAGTCAGAGCCGAACCACCAGAACGCCTCACCTTCGATAAACCACCACGCAGCGGTTTCCTTCCAAAGGTCATAGCGGCTTTGTACGCTATTGGGTCTGCGAAACAAATTATAAATAACGCCTGAGTTTACATCATTCCCATTCATTTTAATTGTAAAATCTGCACGAGCTATATTGCGGATAAGAATGTTTACAGCGATATTGACCCAGGCATGAAGTAAATAGGTATCGCCTACAGTAGTGTGTATACTATCCGCAAAACTGTCATTTTCGTTTAATACAGTATCGGCGTTAGGTAAAATATTTCGTCTCTGTAAAGAGAGCTGTATCCGTTGAAAAACATTCATGACAGGATAACCCCATACTGCACATCCGAGAACACCGCATACCGCAGAGCGTCAAGGAAATGGTCATTCACCTTCACAATATCTCCACTTTCGTCTCTGCAATAATCCCAAATCTCCGACAAGACCCCGGTACAACCATCACACACAAAGAACTGCCCTCGCTCAATCTTTGCATTGATATAGTCGATTCCGCTGTCAACACTGTTATTGGCTTTCACGCCCCCGGTTATCTCCTGTATTCGCTCTCCTCCGGCAGGGTCGCAATACACCGGAAGCCCCAAACCGTCGGCAGTATCAAACCAGCCCTTAGCGTGTACTTCTTCGTTGAACGACTGTGTGGTCATGTTAAACGCCCCGTAATCACAGAGGACGTAAATCACATCGCCCACCCAGCCGATTTTCACGAAGGTAATATTCAGCCCAAAGTCCTGCCCTGCAGCATAACGGTCAAACTCTTCCGGCAAATCCTCCGCTTTGACAATCATGGATTCGTCAAACTTGTCGTAAATAACCCCTTCCGCTTTCACCCACAGCCCATCACGAAACCGGGCTTTTTGCTTCTCAGGCAACACATCCAGAATATCGGAGATATAATCCTCCGGGAGGTTTTCCCGATTGTCTTCGGGGTTCAAAAGCATCGCCTCATACAGCTCCGCTTTCTCCAAGGGTTCCCCGGTCAGGAAAGCCCGCTTCAACACAAAAATCTTGTACGCCCAATGGAGGGGACTGCCGGGATTGCAATCGTAGTAAAACATATTCCGGCACCCGGGAATCCGCATGGCAAGCCGAGAGTAGGCAACCGTCACCGCAGCATAGGAGAGCTGACTAATCTCGTTAAAATAAATGGTGTTATACTCATGCCCCAGAATCTTGTCAGCCTGCTCCCTGTCCCCAAGCCCGCCTATCCAAATCTCAGAGCCGTTAAAGAGGGTTATCATGCTCTCATGGGCAAGGTAGGTATATCCGCTTTTCCCAACAGTATTCGTCAGCCACGGGATAAGGGTTTCCCTCAAAACGGAAGACCGCGCATCCTTCGCCCGGTAACGGCAAATCAAATGACGGCTCCCGGCATAGAACAAAGCGCGAAAGATAATCGCCATCACCAGCACCGTAGTCTTCCCAGACCGGGAACCGCCAAAAAGCAAAATGTGCTTTGCCCTGCCCTTGAGCAGAGAGAGGGCTTTACGCTGTACCGTAGTCGGTCTAAAAAGTGTCGCCGTATTCATACTTTCCTCCCTGCTCATTTCTCACTGCTCTCTTGTTTCACAGTCCCTGAAAATCAGAAACGAAAGACAGCTCCCCTTGCTTCGGTTCTGTCTTACTTCCAGCAGTCACCAACCCGGCGGCTTCACGTTCCGCTTTGATCGCCGTATTCACCCATTCAGTGACTGTCCCTTGAGTCAAATCCTCCGGGTTCATGGTGTCCAGTTTTTTGGAAACCACATCCAGCATCTTCCCGGTCACCGCTCTATGCTTTTCCCCCTGCGCCTCAATCGTCTTCCGCAATTCGGCGGCTTTCAGCTTTTCGATGTAGTTGTCAAAATCAGCTGCCCGCTCCCGCCACCGGAATTGCTTCGACCAGTTCCGCCACATCCTGTACCGCTTCTCAAAAACAGCCTTGTCTTTCTCACCACTTGCGGTAGCCAGCGAACTTGCTTTAGCCAGTGCGCTTTCAACAGCCTTACGGATATTCCGCTCCATACCAAAATCACGGTAGGCGCAGAACGCCGCAAAGGCTGGCGAGCTTTCACCCTGTAACCGCTCCCAGCTCTCAAAGGGCAAAACTTCCGCTTTCGCCTGTTCAATCACCGTGTCAAAGTCAGTCATATCTCACCGCCCTTTCTCAGCGCATCATTGCTCTCGACCCACCGCTCAATCTCAGAAAGCCGAAACCGGACAGCGTTATGAATCTTGTGATAAGGCACCTCCCCCTTCCAAACCCACCGTCTGATGGTCTGCTCAGTGAGTTTGAAATACGATGCCAATTCCTCAATAGTCAAATAGGTTTCCATGCTCCCTCCGATTCTCATATCTTGCACCACATATCAAAAAGGGGTTTTAGGTAAATTTGGAAAAAATCTCTCTCCTTTCCTGATATTCAAATATCCCTTATCCCGATGTGGAATGAAATGCGTATTTAGTGCAAATTTGTCTGGTTTAAGGAAAAAGATAAAAAAAGGCTTCCGGGACACACCGGAAGCCTTTCAGCTAAAACCTGTTATTCTTTTTTGTCTTTGGATACAGGTAAAACTTCCGTGTCCCTCGTGTGTTCGTTGGTGGAGTAGGATACCTGAACGACCCGCCCGTCATGCAGTTTCGCCGTCACAGAAACAGAACCGTATCGTAATCCCACGGCGTTGCTTAACAGCTTGGCGACCATCGTCTGCGTTTTGCTTTTGTTCATCTTTTCCCTCCTGTACTCTTTTTGGTCTTGTCTGTGTGTTCATCAACCCACTGCTCAAGCGCCTCACGCTTAAACACCACCCTGTGCCGTATCCGTGTCCTCGGAATATCGAGCCTGTCCAGCGTTGTCCGGCAAATCCCTAGATAAGCCGCCGCTTCCCTCCGGCTCAAGAGCTCAGGGGTTCCAAAGTCCTGTTTCATGGTTTCCTCCGGTTTGTTATATGCGATTAGGATACGTCCATCTCAGTCAGGAAGAAATGCGTATTTGGTGCAAAAAAAAGCCCCGCCGATTACTGGCAGGGCTTTGAGCATCTTGCTCATTACATTACGATTGCGTATTCAATTTTATCGGACGGATCAGGCAGTAAGCCCGCAAAGGCTTCCCGCTCATGTTTCTGGATAAGCTCTCTATCCCCCTCGGTTTCATGATTCCCGTAATGACTCAGCATTTCATCCGTCAGATGTCCAGTCTGGGATTTCAGCAATTTCTTGTCCAGTCTCCGAATCATATAAGCCGTAAAGAAATGCCGCCATCCGTGGAAGACATACTTTTGCGCTTCATCTTCTGCAAAACCAATCTGCCGTAACGCATCCCGAAGTCCTGTTACAAAAATCTGACTCGACATGGGAATCCCCTTCTTGGCTTCACTCCAAAACACAAAACTGTCCGGCGATACACCCCAGGGATTCCGTTGTGCCTGTTCAAAGAGTTCCCGTATCAAGCCGGGGAAGGGCAATTCTACTGTTCTGGTTTTGTTATTCTTCGTACCCTTTCGTTTATCGGTACTGTTCCACGAACCACGGACATACAGGCAATCAGCTCCTAAATCCTGCAACCGCAGAGCAAGAATCTCCCCGCTTCTCATTCCGGTTACTGCCGCTATCATATTGGCGTGTTTCGCCCGGTCATTTTTCCAGTCCGCCCGAAAGAGTGCGGCTGCAACAGCGGGAGTTACGATATTCCGTTCCGCTTCGTCCCCTGAAAACATGATATGACCCCGTGTCGGGTCTTTATCTATTTTGCCCTTCGAGAACGCCCATCGGAGCGGCTTAGTCCCCGCCTTAATAATCACATTCTTCCGGGAAGCGGATAAATCCTTATCCCCCATGTGGTCGATAAAGGCATCGATATCGATTGCCGTAATATCTCCCAAACAACGTCCCTTGAAAAAGGGTTCCCAATGAAGCGTTATCGCCTGTCCCTGTATCAGGCAGTGTCTCTTATGAATCCCATGACTTTTTCGGAGCTTCTCACGAATATAGGGGGAGGTATCCCAATCCCAAAAGGTTTTCAGGAAGGATATAAAATCTTCGGCTTGAGGGGTATCATTCAGAATAAACTGTTTTATCCACCCTGACCGCTGTAATTCCGCCAACAGCGTCTCCGCCTCGGCTTCTGTTTTCAGCTTTTGAACAACATCCTTCAACGCCAAATCCTGCACCTTGAGAAGTGCGTTCTTTTTGGGGATACCATCACGCATCCAGTCAAAGGCTACTTTCATAGCTTCTTTTTCAGTGGTTTTCTTTGTCGATATGGGACTGAGAAACTTGCCGGAGGGGTCTTTATAAGACACAAAGTAATAAGGACGGTTCGAACG
>JAITWB010000020.1 GCA_031285525.1 Spirochaetaceae bacterium | reverse complement strand
CCTTGTTGGGGTTGAGGATGCCGCGCTCCACCGCCTTGGCTTTAACGGCTTCCACATCGATGCCCTTGCCGTCGTCGGCGATTTCGATGACGATCATGTTCCCTTCGTTGGTTGCTTTGAGAATGACCGTACCTTCTTCGGGCTTACCCGCGGCGATACGGGCTGCGGCGTCTTCAATGCCGTGATCCACCGAGTTGCGGACAGAGTGCATAATCGGGTCAAGGAGGTCTTCGATAACTGACTTGTCCAGCTCGGTTTCCTCGCCTTCGATGACCAGATTGATCTTCTTGTCCAGATCCTTGGAGAGATCCCTTACGAGCCGGGGGAAACGGGAGAATATCTGGCTCACAGGAACCATCCGAATCTTCATAACCCCTTCCTGGAGTTCTCCGGCGATTCGTCCCAGATTCTGGGAGGAAGAGCGGAACTTCGTTATGAGAGTCTTATATGTCGTTTCGATAGCATCAAATACAGTAAACAGATCCCCATAGTCGGTGGTTATCGTCTTCTTAACCTCTTTTATGCTGCCGCCGTTCTGTATGTCTTCCAGATACTTGGGCATTTCTTCAAAGAGCTGGCGAACCTTTTCTTTGTACGAGGCTTCAATGGTCTGCATCTCCATGAGGAGTTCTGAAAACTGCATAGCCGTCTGGTTAAAAGACGCTTTGGTAATAACAGTCTCACTGACCAGATTAAGCAGATAGTCGATACGGCGGGAATCTACCCGGAGAACGCTTCCGCCTGCATGGACAGTGTTACCGGACGGAGCTCCCTTCTTGGGATGTTCCTGGGCTGTCTCTTCCTTGTGCTGAGCCGCAGGAGCATCAACCTCTGCGGGAGCGGCATGAACCGTCTGCTGGCTTGGCGCTGCAACAGTCGGTGCGGCTGTTGCCGTAGAAGCCGCCGGAGCGGACTGCGTAGGTGTGGAGACTGCCTGAGCGGGACTCTGAGCCTCAGATGCAGCGGCGTTTGTGACGACCTGCGCCTTTGAGGAGAGTGTCACATCGCTAATGGTCGAAGCCTTTTCCAGAACCGCTGCGGATTCTTTTGTAGAAAGATAATATACGACCGTTGGATAGAAATCATCTTCAAAGAGTGCGTCAAAATCGGGAACCGTTTTAAGAATACTTCCCCGTTCTTTGAGGGCGGCAAAAATCTGGATGCCTCCCACCGAATTCATCGGGTTCGACTCGTCAAACTCTACCGTTACAGCCCAGAGGGTTTCCCCGGGGGCACGGGTCTGTTCCATTTCAAGGTAATCATATTCAGAAAGGGCAACCGAGGAGGAGGCAGAAACTGCCGCAGATGCTACGGGCGCGGACACTACCGGGGCAGGCTTTGCAACAGGAGCCTGAACCGGCGCGGCCTTTTTCTTCCCGCTCGGATCCTTTTGAGGCAGGAAGCTCTTGAGCGTATTCTTGACCGGTTCCGCATCGCCGTCATAGATCGAACCGTTTGCACGGGCATCAAGCATCTCCTTGATGATGTCGATCGCAGAGAGAAGCGCATCGACAATCGGCTCGGTGACGGTTATGGTTCCCGAACGGAGTTCATCCAGAAGATCCTCCGTAACGTGGGTAAAACCCGAGAGTTCATGCATCTCCACTGTGGCTGAGCCGCCTTTAAGCGTGTGAGCCGCCCTGAATATTTCATCGATGGCTTCATGGTTAGAAGGGTCATTCTCGATAACAAGAATGTTGCTCTCCAACTGCTCGACCTGCTGCTCCGCTTCACTGAAGAAATCCTTAAGGAGTTCTTCATTATTAAGATCAAGATAGTCACTCATATATAGATTAGTTTATATATGGAATAGGTCATAAGTCAAGAGCAAACTTGTTAATCTCTCTATTAATATCCGTTTTTAGTGGTTTTCTGTGCTTTGTTTTAGGTATTTGGTGATATTGAGACAGAGCCCTCTGGTTCGGTTCCTAATCTGTTAAAAAAACGATAGTGTGCTATACTTTATATAACTAGGTGTGCCGATAATAGATTCGGAGGTAAGACCCATGAAAAAGAATCCCGCAGCGGGTATCTGTGTGCTCCTTGCGTTGCTGCTCCTCTCCTGTGAGCCCATAGAAGCTGCCGGAGGCGGTGACAATACAGCTCTCCTCATTGAATCGATATACAGTATCGGTGCGTATACTATCGAAATCAATTTTAAAAATGAGATGGATATCACAGACTCGTCTTCCAGTTATAGTAGGTTTGCCGCTTGTTTTACCGCCAATCCGAAGAATACCGTGGCTGATGAAATGAAAGGTGTTTCGGCAACCCTTAACAGCAACAGAAAGCTTCGCATTTCTATGGTTCATCCGTCGCCGTCATCGTCAACATTTATTCCTGATGCCTCTGGTTCTGAATGGGTTCTTCATTTTAGGCAGGATAGTACCTATTTTATTGCCGATAGAGCTGAAGGCAGAAAGCTTGAGGATTTTTTTAGTAAAGCCGTCTCTTTTACCCCCGAACCCCTTGTCGCTTCTATAGCGGGTCTGAGTACTTTATCGGGGAATAAGCTCACACTTATCTTTAGCAGGGTGCTTAAGGAGAACACTGCAAATTCCAGCGGTCACAGTATTACCGAGGGCGATTTCGGTCTGCTTATAAATGGCAGCCTTATCACTTGTACTATAACGTCTCCAACGGTAAATGGTTCTGTGTTTGAGGTCAGTTGGACGGCACCCGTTTTGGCGATTGGGGATGAGGTAATGATTACGTTTAACGGCAGCAATGGGATAAAAGATGTTCTTGAGCAGACACTCTCTGCTGATTCACTGAGTATCTCGACCACGGTTCCGCAATAATAGTATAGGAGTTACCGGTGAAATTGATGAAGAAAGCTGTTCTATTGTATATGCTCCTCGCCGGAATGTCTCTTTCTGCGGCGGTGTTTAGCGGAGCCTTTGAGGGGGGGCTTTCTCTCAATCCGCTCTCTCAGTCACCCTGGATTGAGTGCGGGATCGATGCCCTTTTTACGGGGCAGCTTGATTTTTCGTCCAATATTACCGTTAAGGCGGGGATGTCCTTGAAACTGGGGGATATGGGTTTTTTTATTCCCGTGCTGGATAAGTCAGCATCCATAGGGTTTGAACACCTCTCTGTGCAATATTACTTGCCGTTGACCGAGTTTCAGCATGTGTTTTCAGCATTTTCCGGAAGGGATGCCGCATTCGGCGGGGATGTACACTTACAGCAGTACATAGGAGCTCCGCCGATTCAGTCCCGGTTCCTCCGGTCGGCGGTAGGGATTCCGGAGTACGGCATATATGATATCAATGGAACCGGATTGTCCTATGTTCTTAAGTTTCCCTCCCCCCAGGCTCTGGGCGTTTTTGCCTATTGGAATGTGGAAGAGGAGATTAACTATCTTTCATTTGATGTGCGTTTTTCGGCTCGTTGGGGGAAGGGTATTTTCGATTTTTGGGGAGGCGCTTCCAGTGTCATGGGACGAACAAGGATAGGGGATAATAGTGTGCCCGCCTTGGTGACTCCCGTTGGATTTCGAGCCGGAGTTACCGGCGTTTTCGGGAATACCTATAATACCCATGTGTTTGTACAGGCGGCGATACTGGATTTTGGGGTGAAGATGCCTGCGGTGAGTTTGGATAATTTCTTTTTGTTTGTTGAGCCCCGTCTCGTTTTTGGCTTTTCTCAGATCACACTCTCGTTTTTTAGCCTTCCATCAGATTATGGCGAAAATCGGCTTCTCAATGTGAAGCCCCTGGGAGCGGCTGTAACGATGGTGATCTCAAATGCGGACTGGCAGGATATGGAAGTCGGGATCACCGTCTCCGGTTCGTCAATGAGGGATTTGAATAAGCTTGAACCGGCTCTCCATATTATGCCCTTTGCCGCAATAAAAGCGGGAGGCGGAGAATTTGTCCTGAATGCGGTATTTCAGCCCCTGATGTATAATAACCTTGCGGAGTTGTTCACATTTTCGGCGGGTTATAAAGTGATTATCCAATGAGAAAAGGGATATGCGCTGTTATTTTTGCATTGCTCATTGGTACAGCTGTCTATTCGGTGGACATCGCTGTTTCCGGCGCAATTATCAATACCAGCGAAAGAACCTCCTCGGATCTCTTTGTAGGCGTTTATCAGCATTTTGCCGATTATTTTATGATGTCCGCCGATTTTAGTTATAATCCGGTAACTCACTATTCTCTGCGCAGCAGTTTTGGGTTTGAAAACCGTTTTCTTCTTGCCGGGGCAGGATTGTTTTTTGGGTTTCATAACGGAATAGCCCAGCCTGGTTTTTGTTTTGATCTGGGCGCCCGTATTCCGGAGATACTTTCCTTTAAGGGATGGGGCAATCTTGCGGTCAATCCCGCCCAGATGGGGGATCTCACTTCTTTTTCGGGGAACGGTCTGCTTAGTATCTCTGTAAGTAATGTCATTGTTTCTCTTGTTTTTCTCTATCAGATGCAGGATTCTCTGGTGGATTCCCCGGTTTCCCGGCGGACACAGATAGACGGCGGGTTCGACTATGAGGTTTTTTCTCAGGAGCTTCCCATCGGCTTTGTTTTGTCTATGGGGATCCGGCACTTTACCTATTTGTTTGACGATTCATCGTCAGGGCAGAAGATGCGGGTTATGGCTGGACTAAAACTGTTATGGGGTGATCGCAAGGGCTTGAACGGTTTTGTCGGCTTGCAGGCTTTCCCGATGACTCTCTATCAGACCGGTAGCAGCGAGCGGATTCCTGATGCCAATTTTGCGCTCAACGCAGGTCTCCGCTGTTCATTTGATTAATGACCGGTAAAACACTTTTCTGCAAACATGGTCAGTGTTGTATTTCTTTCAGAATCAATGGGCGTGGTCATTCCATATTTACTGGAAAAATAACCGGGCTTACTCATATCCGGCATAATCGTGTTTTTGGTATAATAAGTGTCCCAATATTCGGCTTCATGATCAGTCATTTCTTTCTTCATATTCCTCCTCTGGCAGCGCTTGATCGAACAGTCTCCATCTAAAAGCATGGCGAATATCAACCTTACAGATCTTATGCTTGAAAGCTGTAGCTGTGAAAATGATTTGTTCTTTCAATCTTATTCCTCCATATGTTTAAATCGCGGTTCTTCACCGTTTTTCAGTAAAAATTCAGAAAAAAAATCGGATTTTCTTCTCTTTTTTTGCAAACCGGGAGTTTTTACTCATGACAGAACGATGGAAATAGGAAAGAATGGCAAACAGTAAGTGATAAACAAGAAATGAGAAAGAGCGCATAGCAGTTAAAAAAGTAGCTTACAAATGACAGACGGCAAAGGAATGATTTTCATCTTTGTTTTACATCCCTTTGCTGTCTGTTCTTTGTTTTTTACAGAAGAGCTTGTAAGCGTTTGTTGTAAAAGTGTGGTAAAACTTTGAGAGATCAATAATGAGAGA
>JAITWB010000243.1 GCA_031285525.1 Spirochaetaceae bacterium | reverse complement strand
AGGGATGCGGTTCATGTTCAATCGGTATTTATTTGAGTCTTGGGATGAATTTATCGGCTTTGTTTCCCCTGATGATGAGTCTCCGGGGTAAATGGAGAATTGCTGCTTCTCCCTTGCTTGACCTTTACCCTGCCCCCCTTTTCTTGCTATACTGACACGAAAATGCAAAAGTAATGAGGTTTTATATATGCCCGTAAACTGCGGTATTGTCGGACTCCCCAACGTCGGCAAGTCTACCATCTTCTCAGCCCTCACCTCCGCTATTGCGGAAGCGGCGAACTATCCCTTCTGTACCATAAACCCGAACGTCGGCACCGTCAGCCTGCCCGACAGCCGGTTAACCTTCCTCTCGGAGAACTTTCATACCAAAAAAACAGTCCCGGCGGCGGTGGAATTCGTCGATATCGCCGGTCTGGTCAAGGGAGCATCCAAGGGCGAAGGACTGGGGAACCAGTTTCTCTCCCACATCCGTGAAGTGGGGGTCATAGCCCACGTCGTCCGGTGCTTCGAAGACCCCGACATCATCCACGTGAACAACAAAATAGATCCTGCCGGGGACATCGAAACGATAAACGTCGAACTCGCCCTTGCCGACCTGGACACGGTGGACAAGCGCATCGACCGGGCCCAGCGCTCCGCCCGGGTACAGGGAAAGGACGCCCAAAAACAGGCGGACGCAGTGCTTGCGGTACTTGCCAAGATACGTCCCGCCCTTGAAGAAGGACGCCCCGCCCGTTCCATCGAGCTCTCGGACGAGGAAAAAGCGGTCATCTACGACTGCCACCTTATCACCATGAAGCCCCTCCTCTACGTCTGCAACACTGACGAAGACGGAATAAAATCAGGAAGCAACCCCCATATCGAAACCGTCAAAGCCATCGGCGCAAAAGAGAACACCGACGTAGTAGTCATCTGCGGCAAATTCGAAGCCGAACTGGGGGATCTCGAATCGGAAGAAGAACGGCTCGCCTTCCTCTCGGAAATAGGACTCACAGAATCGGGACTCTCCTCCCTCGCACGGGCGGCTTACCACCTGCTGGGACTCCGCACCTTCTTCACCGCCGGAGAGGACGAATGCCGGGCATGGACCATCCACGCCGGAGACACCGCTCCCAAGGCGGCAGGAGCGATTCACACCGACTTCGAACGGGGATTCATCAAGGCCGAAACCTACAGCTTCGAAGACCTGGTCACCTACGGCACGGAAGCGAAAATCCGTGAAGCAGGCAAGTACAGAATAGAAGGAAAAGAGTATATCGTTAAGGACGGAGACGTCATGTTCTTCAAATTTAACGTATAATATATATAGACATGTTCACTGATGGGGATGACGTCCCTACACACTCAGATCGGAGGATAGTACATGGAATTTGATTCACAAAAGTTTAAAGAAGCCCTGAAAAGCCGGCTGCGGGTACATTACGGCAAGGAGATCACCGACGCAAACAAGCACGATCTCTTTGATGCGGTTTCAGCATCGGCGCTGACAATGGTACAGGAAAACTGGATGAAAACCAGCAAGGAGTACCGCAAGGATTCCGTCCGCTCGCTGTATTATCTGTCGGCGGAATTCCTCATGGGACGGGCGATGAGCAACAACCTCATCAACTGCATGATAAAAGACAGCGTTATGGAAGCGCTGAAAGAACTCAACATCGACTACAATATGGTCGAAGACCAGGAACCCGATGCGGGACTGGGCAACGGCGGTCTCGGACGGCTTGCAGCCTGTTTCCTCGATTCACTGGCGACCCTGGAGTATCCCGGACACGGCTACGGCATCCGCTACGAATACGGTATGTTCGAGCAGCACATCGAAGACGGCTATCAGGTGGAATACCCCGATAACTGGCTCAAACACCGGGACCCCTGGTGCGTCAAGCGGACAGCTCTTGCGGTAACGGTCAAATTCGGGGGCAATGTCTCTGTAGGCAAGTGGCCCAACGGCACAGACAAGTTTTCCGTGGTCAATGCGGAAGACGTAACCGCCACCCCCTATGACATGCCCATCGTGGGATACGACACAAACAATATCAACACCCTCAGGCTCTGGGAAGCATCCTCTCCTGACGGCTTTAACCTTCAGCTCTTCAACGACATGCAGTACAATCAGGCGGTTGAAAAGCAGAACAGCGCAGAAAACGTCTCCCGGGTACTCTACCCCAACGACTCCGGCCCCTCAGGAAAGACCCTGCGGCTCAAGCAGCAGTACTTCTTCACCTCCGCCAGCCTCCAGGATCTGATCCGGAAGTTCAAAGAGGAACATCCCGGCAAGGATTTCTCAGAGTTCCCCACATATAACGTGGTTCAGCTCAACGACACCCACCCGGTGGTAGCCATCCCCGAGATGATGCGGCTGCTCATGGACGATCACGCCATGGGCTGGGAAGAAGCATGGAATGTGGTAACCCGCACCTTTGCCTACACCAACCACACCATCCTCTCTGAGGCTCTCGAAAAGTGGCCTATCTCCATCTTCCAGGGACTCCTTCCCCGGATATACCAAATCGTGGAAGAGATCAACCGCCGTTTCATCGACGAACTGCGCAAGACCTACCCCAACGACTACGGCAAGCAGAACCGCATGGCCATTATTAACAACGGCATGATCCACATGGCATGGCTCGCCATCCACGGCGCATTCTCGGTAAACGGCGTTGCCGCCCTCCACACGGAGATCCTCAAACACCAGGAACTCAAGGACTGGTACGCCCTCTACCCCAACAAGTTCAACAACAAGACCAACGGCGTTACCCAACGGAGATGGCTCCTGAGCGCCAACCCCCAGCTTGCGAAATTCATCACCGACCGGATCGGCCACGGCTGGGAGAAGGACCTCGCCCTTCTCAAAGGTCTGGAGAAATACGCCGATGACGAAGCATCCTTGCGGGAATTCCTCAATATCAAGCGGAAGAACAAGGAAACCCTTGCCCTCTACCTCAAGGAAACCCAGAACGAATTCCTCGATCCCGATTCCATCTTCGACGTACAGATAAAGCGTCTCCACGAATACAAGCGGCAGCTGCTCAATGTCCTCCATGTGATGCACCTCTATAACAGACTCATCGAAGAACCGGATTTCAACCCCACCCCGAGGACTTTCATCTTCGGCGCCAAGGCGGCTTCGGGCTACCGCAGGGCAAAATCCATTATCAAGCTGATCAATACCGTTGCGGAACGGATCAACAACGACAGGCGTGTGAAGGGCAAGCTGCGGGTCATCTTCGTGGAAAACTACCGGGTCACGGTGGCAGAAAAACTCTTCCCTGCATCGGATGTCTCTGAACAGATATCCACCGCCGGAAAGGAAGCCTCCGGTACAGGTAACATGAAATTCATGCTCAACGGAGCTCTGACCCTGGGTACACTGGACGGCGCGAACATCGAAATCGTCGAGGAAGCAGGAAACGAGAACGCCTTCATCTTCGGTCTGACCGCAGAAGAGATCACCAAGATCGAAACCGAACACAGCTACAACCCCCAGCACTTCCTGGAGCGCAGCCCCGCTCTGGCAAAGGTGGTTAACCAGCTCGTGGACGGCACCTACGACCCCAGCCGGCAGCTCTTTAAGGAACTCTACGACTCCCTGGTCTACGGCGTCGAAGGTCAGCGCCCCGACGTGTACTACGTCCTCGCAGACTTTGACGACTATGTAGCCGCCCAGGAAAAGGTGGAAGCATCCTACAAGGACCGCATGGGTTGGGCGAAAAAGGTCCTGCTCAACGTAGCCCGCTCCGGCAAGTTCTCCTCCGACAGAACCATCGAGGATTACGTCCGGGACATCTGGAAGCTGGAAAAGGTGAAAGTATAACAAAAGAGCAAAGAGCAGGTAGAAAAGAGCAAAGGAAAAGCTTTGCTACCTATTACCTGCTCTTTGCTCCTTTATTTTCCAGTTTTCGATACTACGTTTGGTATGGTCAAAGTTCACACCGATTTTGAATAGGTCTTTCCCGCTTCCTGCCCAGGGCAAAAGGTATTCTTTTGTGTCTATCTGAGCCAGAGCTTCTTCAGCGCTGCCATCCAGCTTAAACTCAAGGCAGTATACATACTTTTTTGTCTCTACCAGCGTGTCTATCCGTCCGGCAGCTATCCGCACCTCGGATCGGCAGTTCAAGCCCAGCATACTGAATAGGAGATGTATCGCTGTCTGATAATAATTCTCTCGTTTTTGTATCAGGTCATAGGGGATTGAGGCGAAATAGATACGCAATGCTTCCAGCGCCTTTTCAGGCTCACCTTTGATCAATGCCGTCGGAAGTTGGGTGTATAAACTACGGGACTGTTCATCCGAAGACTGAGTATACTGTTCCAATAATGCTCGGGAAAAAGAGCTTTCTACTTCTTTGTTGGGATAATCCAGTATAAACTGCTCCAGTTCTGCATCGTAATCCCGTATCGTTACGTATCCGCTCTGGTATAATAAGGGTTCTGCTTTGAGTGTCTCTATGTCGTATTTACTAAAGTCCTCATATCTGACGTGCATATCCTGCAAACCGAGAATGTTTATCTTCTGCTCAATGATCAGCTTTATCAAAAACGTTGGTGTTCCGGTCTCATACCAGTAGGGTAAAAACTCTCCGCTTTTATAAAAATGATTGAGCAACCCAAAGGGGTTATACACTGTCAAAGGTTTTTTCGAAAACCGATAGCCGTTGTAAAAACGCCGCAGTTCTTCAAGGTATTCGTCTCGGTTCTTGCCGATATTCTCGCATATTTCTGTTATTTCACTGTCAAAGTTCTCTTCAACCTCTTTCTGGGTGATGCCGCAGAGGTCGGCATAATTGGGGTCAAGAGTTAAGTCAGCCAAGTGGTTTAAGTCGGAGAAAATACTTACATGGGAGAACTTTGTAACGCCTGTGAGGAATACGAATTGCAGGTATTCATCATAGGACTTCAGGATACCGTAAAAGCCCTTCAATTCATCCCGCATTTTTACATGCAAATCGGGATTATCGATGGTACTCAGCAAGGGTTTATCGTATTCATCGATGATAACGGCTACCCGTTGGCTATATTGTTTCTGCAGGGTATATATCAGCCGGGCAAATCTATCGCCAACGGTTTCACCTTCAAGGGGCACCCCGTATTTTTCAGCGCATATTTCCATATTCCGGTTAAGATTTTCATGCAATAGAGCAATGCCATTTGTATAGTTTCCCGGATTCAAGTCCAGTCTGATTACAGGATGCTTTTTCCATTCCCATTCAAGGGAGTGGATGGCAAGCGCCGGCTGACCTGCCAACTCCCCAAAGAGTTCCCTCTTGCCCTGAAAAACGGCATCCAGAGTTGAACACAACAAGGACTTCCCAAACCGTCGGGGTCGGGAGAGAAAAAAGGCTTTGCCGGAACCGGTGATCAATCGGTGGATGAGAGCGGTTTTGTCCACATAACAAAAACCGTCTTGCCGTATACTCACAAAATCCTGTATTCCTATGGGTAATCGCTGTTTCATACAGGTTAAGTATGACATGGCTCAAGGATTAAAGCAATAAACTAAAAATCAGAATGCCATGATATCCGTTCCGTCGTCTTTTTTGGCGGAGCCTTCGATTCTGATGAATACCTGGTTCGGGAGGCAGGCGATCCACTGTAAGGGCTGTTCTATCGGGTGGGCGGTGAGGCAGGTTTTGTTGGTGCAGGGAGAGTCAGTGACGAATGCCCGTCCATTTGCGATCTGAACCACTGTGTCGCCTTCAGTGCCGGGGATCGGGACGGTGATGTCGGTTTTGAGTTCGTATATCCATTGCCCTTTTGGAGACTCGATGAGCAGCCGGGGAGTGCCTTCGGTGTTGCCGTAGACATAGACCGCCGATACCGAGGCGATTCCCAGTGAGAGGAATACCATCAGCCAGTCCCAGAGCCGTACTGTTTTGAGGGCGTTACGGGCATGGGAGAAGAAGCTTGTTGCGATGTCTTTCCTTTTTGTGTTCTCTTTCATATCTGTTTTTCCCACACTTCGGACATATTTGTGTTTCCCACTTTTCTATTCTATAGAATTACGGTAAAATCTGCAACAAACGATTAAGTGTATGGAAGAGCTTTATGGGTAATAAACGGAGTATCACAGCGATTGGTCTCATAGCGGTATTGTTCTGCAATGTGCTAAGTATGTATGGTCAAACCAAGACTCAAAACCCGGAACAGGTGCAAAGTGCTGACCCTGCCGTTGCTGCGGACGCTGTTCTGGCGGGATTGCGGCAGGGGGTAATGCTGGCGAAGCAGTATGCGGCTCGGCAGAATACGGCAGGGAAGAAGGCGCAGCTGCAAGCTGCCGTCGAAGGGAGCAATTTTGACGGTTCCATCAGATGGAGCGCCTCTCAGGATGCTCGGAACGGGGAAACCCTTACCCTTTCATTCCACCAGTATCCGTATCGGTACTATACGGAAAGTTCTCACGAGAAGCGCGATGTAGCGCTGAGCGGGACGCTTCGGCTCAGGGATGCAGGCGCCTCTTCGGGGGGAAAGAAATATATTGCTGCGGCGATACGGGTACGGGGGGCGAATCCGGTTGCAGCGGTTACATTTGATTCCGATACGGATAAAACCCTTGCTATCGGCGGGTATAGCTTTACCGCTGATGAGTTTTATAAGACGCTTCACAGCTTCGGCAATGAGGCTCAGATCTATGACAAGGAAAAGGAGTGCGCTCTGGCGCTCATCATCATTATGGCGTCCATAGACGAACTCGATTGGGGAGGGGCTAATCCTTTTTTCGAGACCGGGGCAAAACTGACTGAAGGCAAACGGGCGGCTAATTGGCG
>JAITWB010000235.1 GCA_031285525.1 Spirochaetaceae bacterium | reverse complement strand
AGCAGCAAGCGGCTGCGCAGCAGGAGCACTTTGAGACTGAAGGTCAGACGCCGGGGCATCTTTCAGGTCAGGGGCAGAAAAAGACAGCTTCTCAGGGAAGAGCCGAAGGGGAATCGGCTTCGCAGTCAGCGGAATCGGCAGAGCCTATAAAAATACGGGTAGGGGATACGACAAACTTTCTCGTAAAAATCGCCGGATGCTGTTGTCCTGTACCGGGACAACCCATCACCGGATATGTTTCCCGGGGACGGGGCATCATCGTACATCGGCAGGGCTGCTCGAATTTCAACCTGATACCGGAGATCGCCGAGAGGAAAATCGATGTTATATGGGAAAAAACTCCGGAAAAAACCAAAGTCCGCACCCGGAGCTGAATCAACATACCCATGAGCAAGCTCATGGGTATGTTGTTCTCATAAGGTGGTTAGACTCGGGTATTAAACCCTCGCTACGAATCAAACTGCGCTCTTATTCGCCGTAGTATTCTACAAGAGTACGTACAGGGATAGGATCCAGAACCTTATGATAATTAAGAAACGGCAGTCCCACAACGCCGAAGAACTCCTTCACCGATGCGCCCCCCATCTCAAGAACGGTCTGGGTTGCCTTGAAGGTACCTCCGGTAGCGATAAGATCGTCCATCACCAAAATCTGCTGATCCTTGCGCACATCGTCCACCTGGACTTCCAGTTCCGCCTCACCGTACTCAAGCTGATACTTGCAGGAATAGGTTTTTCCCGGAAGTTTTCCCTTTTTTCGCACCAGAATAAGGGGGATGCCGAGTTTTTCTGCAAAAGGGGCGGCAAAGACGAAACCCCGGGACTCAATTGCGGCAACGGCATCGATGTTCTCATTCCGATACATCGAAACCATGGTATCTATACAGTAACGGAAAGCTTCCGGAGACACAAGAATTCCGGTGACATCATAGAACAACACACCGGGCTTTGGGAAATCAGGAATCTTCCGGATAACCTCATCGAGAGAAAACTGCTTACTCATAAAATTGATAGTAGTACAGCTTCCCTCAGGTGTCAATAGAATCAGGGAGAAGATAAAAAAGAGAAGAGAGGAGGGAGAAGGGAGAAAAAAGGAGTTGACATTATACCTACCTGTCGGTATATGATGTGTATATGGAATTGCCGTATGCTACAAAAACTATTATACTCGCGAAGGCGCTGAACCTCTTCTCTCGGAAGGGGTATGATGCGGTGGGAATACAGGAGATCGTCGAAGAGGCGAAAATTACCAAGCCTACACTGTATTACTATTTTGGGAGCAAGCAGGGGCTTCTGGAGGCGATTATCTCCTTCTGGGGTAATCGGTATTCGTCCCTTTTGCACAACGCCGCAGCGTATCAGCACGATCTGGTGATGAATCTGACAAAACTGCTTCAGGAGACGGTATGGTTTGCCCGGGATGAACCGGAGTATTTTAGATTACAGAGTTCACTCTTCTCGTCTGCCCCTGAAACGCCGGGATATATAGCTGCGGAGGCGCTCAAGCGAGAGATCCGTGCCGCAGTTGAGAAGCTCTTCACAGAGGCATCGAAGGATCACGGAAATATGCAGGGACGGGAAAAAATGTACGGCATTACCTTTTTATCCCTGATCGAAACCTGCGCTCACCTGGTACTGAACAACGAGCTTGAGATGGACACCCATATGGAGTACCGAATCATACATCAATTTATGCACGGCATTTTTTCTTAGACCTGAATACCGATTATCGTTTGGAAACGGTTCGCTTTCGAACGATAATTCATTATTTTTTTACTAGTACCATATACCGAACGGTAGGTATATAAATAAAATGAAAGGAGTATTAGTTATGATATCGATTGCAGACAGAGTTTTTTATCACATCTATCCGCTGGGCATGTGCGGAACACCGGATCGGAACGATTTTTCCTCCCCTGCAGGAAGCGGACTCCGCTCCATCGGCGATCATATTCCCCGGCTCCTCGATATGGGAATAAACGCCCTCTATCTGGGACCTCTCTTTGAATCCACCGCCCACGGCTATGATACCCTCGACTACTGCCACGCGGACAGAAGGCTGGGGAACAACGAAGACCTGAAGAATCTGGTTCAGAAATTGCACGAAAACGGCATTATCGTCGTTCTGGATGCAGTTTTGAACCATACGGGACGGCACTTCTTTGCCTTTAAGGATTTGCAGGAGCGGGGCGTCGATTCCCCTTACAAAGACTGGTTTGTCAACGTAGACTTTAACCGGCAAAGCCCCCTCGGTGACCGGTTCTGGTATGAGGGGTGGAGCGGTCACTACGACCTGGTAAAGCTGAACACTGCGAATCCCGCAGTCAGGGAGCATCTCTTTGGGGCGGTACGATTCTGGATGGAAGAATTCGGCATCGACGGACTCAGGCTCGATGCAGCGGACGCACTGGAACCGGGATTCATGACAGCGCTGTCCCGTCACTGCAAAGCAATAAAAGAAGACTTCTGGCTCATGGGAGAGGTGATCCATGGCGATTACCGCGCTTGGGCAAACCGGGACAGGCTGGACTCGACCACAAACTACGAACTGTACAAGGGACTCTGGTCAAGCTTTAACGACAAAAACTTTTTCGAAATAGCCTGGTCCCTCAACAGACAGTCCGGAGCAGAGGGGATGTATAAAGACCTCTCGCTCTATACCTTCGTAGACAATCACGACGTCAACCGGGCGGCATCGATACTCAAAAACCCGGTACACCTCTTTCCCCTCTACGGCCTGCTCTTCACCGTTCCGGGAATTCCTTCTATATATTACGGCAGCGAATTCGGCATACGGGGAGAACGAACCCCAAACAGCGACAGACAACTTCGTCCTGCATGGGATTTTCCCGGAGGTTTTCCTGGAGGTGAAACCTCAGAACTCAAACCTCTTGTGGATTCCACGGCACTCTGGGAAACGATACGGAACTGTATCCGCATCAGGAAGGAAACACCTGCGCTTAAAACCGGAAACTACCGTCAGCTCTATGTCTCCTCGGAACAATTCGCCTTTATGCGGCAGCAGGGAGAGCTACAACAGCAGCAACAGGTCATCGTCGCAGTAAACGCCTCGGAGAAGGACACAACCATCAAAATACCGCCTCATATGCTCAACTCAGGAAACAAACGCTGGTACGACCTGCTGAATAACGAAACGTTTCACGTATCAAGAGACGGCTGTCTGAACATTCTCCTATCCCCCTCATGGCTACGGATACTGGAAGGCCGGTAGGAGAGAGCAATGCAATGGGCAAGGGTATTTTACGCCATCTGATACCTTATGTTCGGTGAGTCGGTACGGCTCCAGAAACACAGGTGTATGGGGAAAGAACATTTTCCGAATAGAGAGTGCCTCTGTCTTTTATCGCTGGAAGTTATTCTGCAAGATAATAGACAGGGGCTTTAAGAAACTGATATATTACAAATGACATACAACTAAAGAAAAGGAGATTGGATTATGAATGTAAAACAGCAACTCGTGGCTGATGTTGACCGTTTGTCAGAACAAGCATTGCGTCTTGTGAGTGTCCTCGTCAAAGAGATTATATCTATGAATGAAGAACTCATACCTGTAAGACCTTCATTCAATTTCGGAAGTATGGCAGGTAAAGTACGTATGTCCGATGACTTCGACGATCCCATCGACGATATGAAGGTGTACATGGTATAGATGCTTCATACATTACATGTGTTGAAAAACTGCCATTTATTCATCGCGACCCATTTGACAGACTTCTGATTGCAACCGCAATAACAGATAATATATCACTGCTTACTGCCGATGAACATATTCATAAATATGATGTTAATTGGAATTGGTGAATCATAACTATGTCTTCAAAAGCCTTTCACACATCA
>JAITWB010000187.1 GCA_031285525.1 Spirochaetaceae bacterium | reverse complement strand
TCCACCATAAACTCCTCGGACCCCGTACCGCCCATGGCTCCCGTGTCGGCCTTCACCGGAATAACCGAGAGGCCGCAGCGCTTACAAATCCTGCGGTATGCCTGCCCAAAGCGGTTATACACCTCATCCAGACTCTCCGCATCGGTATGAAAGGAGTAGCCGTCCTTCATAGTGAACTCCCGCCCCCGCATAACGCCGTACCGGGGGCGAATCTCGTCCCGGTATTTCGTATTTATCTGATACCCGATGATGGGCAGCTGCCGATACGACGACAGCTCGTCCCGGATAAGGGCGGTAAAAGCTTCCTCCGCAGTGGGGCTTACCACCAGCTCCTGACCTACCCGGTTCTTCACCCGGAGCATCCCCTCGCCCATGGTATCCCAGCGGCCCGATTCCCGCCAGAGTTCCCCGGGAACCACCACCGTGGGCTTGAATTCCTGGGCGCCGATACGGTTCATCTCCTCCCGCACGATATTCTCCACCTTGCGGAACGAACGGAGACCGAAGGGCAGATAGGCATAGAGCCCATTACCCAATTTATGTATAATGCCTGCCCGGAGCATAAGCCGATGGCTGGCGATAACTGCTTCTGCGGGAACTTCCCTCAGAGTCGATATAAACATCTGTGACAACTTCATTTCTCTATACTATCCTTGTAAAAGAAGTGTACATCGGTACTGTTTTTTTGACAATACCGGAACTTTCTGGTACTCTTGTCTCAAGAGATTGCACGGAGTTTTGATGAAAAAAAGAGTTTTACTCACATTTGTACTCTTCCTGTCCTGTCTGGCAGCAGCAACCGCTATCGAATACGGCGGCTCGGTAAGCAATAGATCCGGCATGTCTGGTTCTGTCTCCGCTCCGGGCTTTGACCAGGAAAATGAGCTAAACGCCTGGGTACAGATACCCATCACCAACAGCGGCATCACAGGATTTTCGGCAGAAGGGATGTACCGCTTTACCTGGACCAAGAACGATGGGTTTCGGCATATTCTGGACGTAGAACGCCTCTCATTCTATACCTCCTTCGCCCTGGTAGACGATCTGAGACTGCATATCGATGCGGGACGCTTTCCCCTATCGGACATCACCGGTCTGGTGTTTTCTCAAGCCTCGGACGGAGTCCGCCTTGCCATTAAGGCTCCAGCATTCGAGGTATCCCTCTACGGCGGCTATACGGGACTAGTAAACGGACAGGTTGTTTCCATATATACGGAAAAGGCGGAAGAACGGACAAAGTACCCCTACTCACTCTCTCCGGCATACGTTCCGGTGGGGGCATCCATGACGCTTCCCAACTTCTTCCTCGGTCAGACCTTTTCCTCCGAAGCCTTTGCGTTTCTCGATCCAACAGAGGATCTGTACCGTATCTACATGACAGCAGAACTCAAAGGTCCCATCATCAGCGCTCTCCACTCCGAGGCTGCAACGGTCATCGGGACGGATATCCGCAACAATGAGACACCAACAGGCGTATCAAACCTGTCAAAACTGGCCTTCACTTACTATCCCGGATTTTTCACTTCATCCATACGCCTTGACGGGGTCTTCGCTTCCGGCAATTTCGAAAAAACGAAGCCCTTTATCCCCTTCAACATCGTTTCTGCGGTGCCGAATCTGGAGCGGCAGGATGCGATTCTCTATTCAGGGCTCCTCAAGACAGGACTCAGCGCTTCCATACAGCCCATCGAACCGCTGAAACTCCGCGCCGGGGTAGACTTTCTCGTTACCATGCCCGGCGGAGGAACCGCTCCCTCCTGGGGCGGCTGGCAGTGGAACGTCAATGCGGCGTGGCGGCTCTTTAGCTATCTCAAACTCTCCCTCGGCGCCGGGCAGTACATCCCGGAAACAGGGAAGGACAATATATACCTCAATCTCAAGGCGGTTTTAGAACTCTAACTATGGAAACAACGAAAACACAAGACGCATTTCAGGCATTATACGATATCATTGTACGCCTCCGCTCCCCCGGGGGCTGTCCCTGGGACATCAAACAGACTCCCGTCACCATGCGGGGAGATCTGGTGGAAGAATCCTTCGAAGCCTCCGAAGCCATCTCCGACGGAGCTCCCTCCCATGTGCGGGAGGAGCTGGGGGACGTGATACAAAACGCCATGCTCATAGCCTATATGTATGAGCAGGACAAGAGCTTTACCATCGCAGACGTGGTTCGTGAAACCTGCGAAAAGCTCATCCGCCGCCACCCCCACGTATTCGTGGAGGAGTCAGCAGGAATATCCCAGGCAGGAAAGGCGGAAACACCGGAGCAGGTTCTCGCCCAGTGGGACAGGATAAAACAAAACGTCGAAGGCCGCTCAGGGGAATCGATCCTGGACTCGGTCTCAGGCGGACTCCCTCCGCTGGCGAAGGCGATGAAGCTCCAGAAAAAAGCCGCAAAACAGGGCTTTGACTGGCCCGACGGCCCCGAAGCAACGGCAGCAATATGGGACAAGGTACGGGAAGAGATCTCCGAGACCGAAGAAGCCCTCAAAAAAGCAGACAAACTAGACGCAGAAGAGGAATTCGGCGATATTCTCTTTAGCATGGTAAACGCAGCCCGCCGATTCGGAATAGACCCAGTTATCGCCCTAGACCGAAGCAGTGCGAAATTCACCAAGCGCTTCAAATACGTAGAATCGGAGATGAAAAAACAGGGGATTCCCATGAACGCAGCTCACCTCAAGGAGATGGACGAATTTTGGGACAAGGCAAAACTGACAGCCCTCCTTTGAACCAAAAGCACCGGAAAAACTCATCGAAGCGAAACGCTGTGCGCTATGCACCCGGGGAGACAGTTTCTTTTCCCTGAGGCTTCTAACACA
The DNA here is from genome assembly GCA_031285525.1 of Spirochaetaceae bacterium. The sequence continues at coordinate 8,525 of JAITWB010000187.1, read as the reverse complement.
CACATTGACCATCAGAGCCGCAATAATTATAGTATTGGTATGAATACTACCGAACAGTTTTCCACATATGGAATACACATTCCTGAATTGCTGCTCCCTCAGTCCTCTGTGGACATCGAAAAATGGGCTGTCATCGCCTGCGATCAATATACCCAGGATCGGGATTACTGGAAACAGGCGGCGGATTTTACCGCCGGGAGTCCCTCCCTCCTGAATATCATCCTTCCCGAGGTCTACCTCGAAGACGGGGATCGTCAGGAGCGGCTGGAAAATATCCGGTTTACCATGAATAAATACCTCTCCGATGGGGTTTTTGCTTCCCCTCTGACCGGGATGATGTATATCGAACGGAAGACCGGCTTCGGCAGGCTCCGCAAGGGGCTGGTTACAGCTATCGACCTGGAAGCCTACGACTGGCGGCCCGATTCAAAGGCGCTCATCCGGGCAACCGAGGCAACCATTACCGACCGTATTCCCCCCAGAATGGAGATACGCCGTGGTGCGCCGCTGGAATCTCCCCACATCATGCTCCTCGCAGACGATCCCCGGAAGGCGCTTGTAGAGGGGCTGGGCAGCCGGGTTCGGGAACAAACTCCCGCCTATTCGTCTGCTCTCATGTTCGGTTCCGGGGAGATCACCGGCTGGACAGTCACCTCTCCCGAAGATTTGGCTTATACGTCAGAAGTACTCAAGAGCCTCGCAGAACAGCACACCGCTCCGGACGGCTCCTGTTTCCTCTTTGCCGTAGGGGACGGGAATCACTCCCTCGCCACTGCAAAGGCTGTCTGGGACGAATATAAAAGCGCCCACCCGGAAGCAGCTGGTACAGACCATCCCGCCCGGTACGCTCTGGTGGAGATCGTCAACCTCTACGATGATGGACTCACCTTTGAGCCGATACACCGGGTACTCTTTGGTACCAACAGCGGAGAACTTGCGCTCTTCCTGCGGGAGCGGCTCGGCGGCAGTATACAGGGGATATCCTCCCCTGAAGAGCTGGAGCAGCTCATAGCATCAAAGGACATTCCCTCCGGTATTACCCGGTTCGGCTTTGCAGGAACTTCCAATGAAGGCATTGCTGAATATGCGGTTCTTGAAACCACGGCGGATCGCCTTGCGGTAAGCCTTATCCAGAAAGAGCTGGACGCCTATCTGGAGCTTCACCGGGACGTCAAAATCGACTATATCCATGGGGCGGATGAAGTATTCCGTCTCAGCGTTGAACCCCATGCTGCGGGAATCCTGTTGCCGCCGGTGGAAAAAAACAGTTTCTTCGACACAATAGCCAACGGCGGTCCCCTGCCGAGAAAGAGTTTTTCCATGGGAGAGGCTTCTGAAAAGCGGTTTTATATGGAGTGCAGGAAGCTCGTATGACCAGAGATACACCCTTTCTGCAATTCCACTCCGTCTCCTACGCCTATCCTCCGGTCGATGCGGAACAAGTTCCGCCAGAACAAGTACCGCCGGAACAGGCAGCGGAGAAGCCGGAAAACACACCGGTGTTCGATTACTTCTCCGCCGGACTGCCTGAGGGCTTTGTGAGCCTCATCGGCCCCAACGGTTCAGGAAAATCCACCTTTCTGCTCCTCGGCGGCGGCAGACTCCTGCCGTCTGCAGGCTACGTGACCCTCTACGATGTAGATACCAGGGCTCTCACTGATGAAAACGCCCGGAATCTCATGTGTTCCTTCATCTATCAGAACATGGAATTCGAAACCCCCGAACAGATAGGTTCACTGCTGGAGTATGTGTACGTAAACGGCAGTCACCGTTCAAAGGACGAAACCTTTCTCAAGGAAATCGTATCGGTTTTTGAACTGGATGCCCTGTTAAACCGCTCACTCACAGGCATCTCCAAAGGTGAAATACAGCGTACCCTCCTGGCATTCTCCCTGCTCTACGGCTCCCGCTGTGTATTCATGGACGAACCCTTGTTTGCTCTGGAAGACCGGCAGAAAGAAGCCGCCCTGGAATATCTCCGCAGTTACAGCCGGGATCGAAAGGTTCCTATCTACATCGCCATGCACGAACTCGACCTGACCCGCAAATACGCCGACACGGTTCTGCTCTTCCACCCCGACAGGCAGATGGAGCTCGGCACCCCCGCAGAGGTGCTTACTCCAGAATCCCTCGAAGCCGCCTACGGCATCCCCTACGGAATGTTAAAGGACGGCGAAAAGTTGAACCGGGAGAGGCTGAACGAGGAAGCGGGGCTTTTGGCAGGGAGGAATGAATAAGGAGAAAAGAGAAGGGAGGAATGATAAAATATTGCCCCTTCTCTTTATTCATTGATATGGTGGTTTAACGTGAGTAACTATTTTTTCTTTCAGGGGTTTTCCGGTGTTCTGTGTAAATTTTGCCATTATGCCAACTCTGTTAAATCACCAATATAAATCGAACGATAATACTCTATCATATCCTTTGGGTCTATTTTGTTTGAACACTGGGCGTTAGCTGGATAATTTCCCCGTGCTTTTATCCACGGGAGTTCACCATGAGAAAGAACACTCAATGAATTTCCGGTAGAGTCTCCATACGTTTCCCATGTTGACTCCAGATTTTCCAGTTCTTCAGCTGTAAAAGTGTATAAATCCCCTTTGTACTGAGGTATATCGGCAAATCCATACTTTTGATATTCTTGATATAATTCTGGTGATACTGGTCCGTGTATCCATGCTTCAAACTCTGTATCTGTTACCATTGCTCTTTCTCTTAAGGCATAGCTCCAAGCTTGAGAGTAATAGCATAATTTTTGGAGTTTCATATGAGACATTGATTCCTTAGATAAAAAGAAGTTTGACACATCAAAAATTGTTACCATTATCCCTCCTCTGAATATCAATATACTCTTTATAATGGATTTTGTCAATAAAACACTTTTTTATTGACATTCCGGTGTTGTACTTTGCAACAAGAGGTTTTGCAGGAACAAAGATTAGCGAACTTGCCGCATTTATAGGGATAGGGCAGGGGACATTGTACTCCTATTTCAAATCCAAGGAAAATCTCTTTCAGGAAATATATAAACGTATTAACCGGGACAGTGATATTGAACAACTAAAACTGCTTTCCTTCCTTCCCATATCGGCAGAAAAGAAGATACACAAATTGACCGATACGATAATGGAAAAGTTGGAAAACGATGAAACCTTTGCCGCAGTAATTGCCCTGAACACACCTATGCTCTTGGAGCAAGATGCCGATTTTTCCATGAACAATACCACCTATCAAATACCCTTATACGAGTACACGGCAAAAATAATTAAGCAGGGACAAAAACAGGGCCGCGTAGTGGCAGGAAATCCTCTGAAACTTGCAGATTACTACTGGGGGGTAGTGTATCTCTATTCCATGAAAAAACTGTTTACAACGAAATATGAAATGATTAGTTCCGCTGATTTGGAACGAACATTGTTAAAAGGAGAAAGGAATCATGAGTAAAAAGATTGCAATTATTACCGACGCAAGCGGCGGAATCATGAAAAAAACGATTTCTTCTGAACGGGTCAATTTGTTTGAGCCAAATGACTATATTTATTTTATGGTACACATTTCAGGCGAATTAACTGCCGATGAATTGGCAGTCGCTGTCAAAGCCGCATACATGGTAAACGAATCCACCATGTCCAGAATAGTACTGGAAGATGACGGAACCGCCTTTTATGATCTTCTGAATGAAAGCGGCTGCACCGTTACGATAGCACAAAAGGATTGGCAGGATATTATACGTGAAAACGAAAAAATCCCTTTCAATATCAAAGCCGGTGAATTATTGCGTGTTTTTATCATTCCCTCAGGAACAGAACTGTCACTGTTGATTATGGCTCACCATTTAGCCGGTGACGGTAAATCCCTTGCCTATTTTCTTGAAGATGTAATGAAAACACTCTCAGGTGAAAAAACAGCATATAAACCGCTTCGATTGGTAACAAAAGACTATTTTACGCAAGAATTCCGTTTACCTCTGTATGTCCGATTATACCCCAATAAGTTCAACAGACAATGGCAGCGTACAGGTACCAATTTCACGAGGGATGATTATTATCGTATCCACGAAACCTATTGGAGGGAACACCGTTCTCAAGTATTCTACGAACAGTTTTCACCGGAAGAACTGAGCCAAATCAAATCCGCTGCCAAAGAGATGGGAGTCACAGTCAACAGTTATCTCACCAAAGGAACAAGCTTTTTTTAATCGTGCTATCCAGAAGATCAGATATCAAAGAGCAGTGAGCAGGTATCAAAGAGCAAAGAGAATTTAGCAATGAGCAAAGCCCTTCCTTCTTTGCTCATTGCTAAATTCTCTTTGCTCTTTGTTTACATCGCTGGAACGTGAACCACGTCTCTCGGTTTTGACCCGTTTGCGGGACCTACGATTCCCCGCTCTTCCATCTCCTCCACGAGACGGGCTGCCCGGTTGTAGCCTATCTTGAGCCTTCGCTGAATATAGGATGCCGAGGCTTTGCCTGCCTGAACCACTATTTCAAGGGCCTTGTCGTAGAGGGGGTCATCCCCTTCGGAGAAGAGAGATTGATCCAGAGCATTGTCCTCTTCGTCGTCGAAGAACATCTCTTCGTCGATATATTCCGGTTCTCCGTACTGCTTAACGTAATCGACCACATTCTCTACTTCTTCTTCGGAGACGAAGGTACCCTGAATACGGACCGGGAAGGGGTCTACCGCAGAGGCATAGAGCATATCCCCTTTACCGAGGAGCTTTTCCGAACCCACTTGATCGATAATGATGCGGCTGTCCATCTTTGAGGCGACCATAAAGGCTATCCGGGTGGGGATATTCGCCTTTATCAGTCCGGTGATGACATCTATGGACGGGCGCTGGGTAGCGAGAACCAGGTGTACCCCTACTGCGCGGCTCATGGCGGCAAGCCGAGCTACGGTGGATTCCAGTTCCTTACCGGTAGTGGACATCAAGTCGGCAAACTCGTCGATGATGACAACAATATAGGGAAGCTTTTCCATCGCCAGATTCCGCTCGATTATGCGGCGGTTATAGCTTTTTATGTCCCGAACCCCCATGCGGTCAAGCATGGCATAGCGCCGTTCCATCTCGCAGAGGCAGTACTGGAGCGCCTGGAATGCCCGCTTGGGTTCCGTGATAACCGGGGCGAGCAAGTGGGGTATATCGTTGTAGAGCTTGAGCTCCACGATCTTCGGGTCGATGAGGATCATCTTCACATCCTCAGGGGACCGTTTGTAGAGAATCGAAAGGATGATCGAATTGACGCACACTGATTTTCCCGAACCTGTAGCGCCTGCGATCAAGAGGTGGGGGGTGGTGGTCAGGTCGAGGAGATTCGCCTCTCCGGTGATATCCTTGCCCAAAACTACGGGAATTTCCATCTTTCGGAATGCGGGCATGTCGGTGTCTATCAATTCCCGAAAGCTCACGATTGCCCGCTCCCGGTTTGGAATCTCGATGCCTACGGCGTGTTTTCCCGGAATGGGGGCGACGATACGCACGCTGGAGGCTGCAAGCCTGAGGGATATATTGTCCTGAAGGGCAACGATCTTGCTCAACCGTACCCCCGGTGCGGGAAGGATTTCAAACATGGTGATTACCGGACCCTTCCGTATGCCGATAACTTCCGCCTGTATATTGAATTCCTGTAAGGTCTCTTTGAGTATCACCGCTGCGTCCTGGGTAGCCTGATCGATGATCCAGTACTCACCGTCGGGATAGGTATTGAGGATGCCCTCCACCGGAACCGAGTAGTGTTTCTTTTTTTTCGGAACGATAGTTCCCACAGTCTTCGTTTCGGGAACGTCGGCTCTCAGATCTTCAGTTTTCAGAGCTGCAGCTGCCAGCGGCGCCGTCTCTGCGGCATCCTCTGCGAATTCAGCAGGAATCTCCTCCATTTCGTAGAAGGGCTCCTGCTCGGCTTCGGAAAAAGGGTCAGCAAGAAACTGCTCCTCCTCTTCGCTGTAAAAGTCTTCGTCTATCAGTTCCGGATCGTCTTCAAACATCTGAGGTTCGTCGAAAAGGGCTTCATTCTCATCCTCGTGATCTTTCCAGTGGAGATCGAGGAAAATAGGGGTGGCATCGTCCTGTTGAGGAGGCTCCGGTACCGTATGCTCTTCTTCCATGAGATTGTCTTCTACAAGAGGGCTTTCATCCATCAAATAGGAGATTTCGTCACTGTCGAGTTCTTCCACAACTGAAAAGAGCTGTTCTTCAACTGTCAGAGGAATATCTGATGGAATAGGTTCCTGTATAGATTGTTCTGTGTTCTGCGCTGACTGTTCAATAGGCGGATTTTCCACAACGGATTGATCCGTAGAAGAAGCCTCTGCCGCAGACGTATCTGCAACAGATTCATCCGCCGCAGACTCGTCTGCCAGCCCTCTATACCAGCGGTCAAAGGCGGATTTATCTTCTTGAGGGGTCTCCAGATAGTTTTCTTCAAAGAGCCAGGAGCGTTCTTCCTCTGTCATGCTGTCGGTTTCGGGGTAGATCACCGGTTCTGTTTCTGAGGTGAGGATTTCGGGAACAAAAACAGGGACTTCCGGTTCTTTTGAATCTTTCAGATCTGCCGAGGATGAGGATACGGGATCAGGTGTTTTGAGGTTCGTTATCGCTGTCTGTACGAGGTCTTTTAGAACGCCCTTCTTGCGATCTCGGATCATGTCCCCAATCAGTCCCAGGAGGATATATTCCATGGCGATGATCAGAGCCGCCGCAAGGATGAGGATGATGGATTTTACCGCATCCAGGAATAGGGAGCCTCCTCTGGGTATGGTATTCCAGAGTACTTCTGCTGCTACGATAGTAAAGAAGGGGAAAACAGTTCCCCCCAGGTATATGCCCCACTTGATTGACCATCCGGGAATGAGTAACAGAATCCCGGCGGTGATCAAAAACAGCGGTATGAGTACAGAAGAATAGCCGTAAGCCCCATACAAAACCATCCCCGGAACGAGCAGGAATGAGGGGCTCATACGCGAATTCACTGCAGAAACGCTGTTTCTGTAATCAAGGAACTGCAATAAAAGTGAAATACAGAGAAAGGCCGCACCGAAAAAAAGGATGCCCCTGGTGATCTGCAGGATGCGGTGCATTTGCGGCGATACAGAAGGGCTTGTTTCCCTTGGTTGTTTGTCCATTACAATACCTCATCTCTAGTGTCGGCATATTTTGATGCTCTTTTAGCCCTTTAAAGATGAAACATTTCCTGCAAAATGTGTTATCATTTAAATACAGACGAAAGTCTGAAAAGGGGTGCCTTGATATGGATGATGAAGCGAAAAAGCCGATAAGACGAAAACTTGTTGATGTTCTCCATACGACAACAAGCCTTACGGACCTGGAATCGGGGATCCGGCATATCTGCGGCAATGTGGTGCAGGCGAAAAAAGAAGTCTGCCACGCCCTCGGCCGGATACAAAAGGAAAAACTCTACCAGCAGGCCGGTTTTGAGGACTTTAAAAGCTATCTCAAGGCAAACCGGGTTCCCTTTGCCTACTCAACGGCGGTTGAATACGCCCGTATCGGCATCGCCCTGGAGGATCACTGCCAAAAGCTGGAAGAAATAAGCTTTCCCGACGAAAAGGGCTTGAAAAAGCTGGGTTACCTCCCTCAGGCGCTCAAAAACTACCCCGATGATGAGGAAATGATCTTTGAAAAACTCAAAAGTTCCTCCGTCCGGGAATTCTCGGAGTACGCCCGGGTATGGGCAGCAGGGGAACACTCAGTAGCGGAGAAAGTCATGTCCGCTGCGCATCCGATAAGAGAGGCAGCCCAGTGCGCTTCCATAGAAGACTCACTGCACCGGATCGTCGCTTCTTTCAGGACTCCCTGCGATTTTGATCCGAAACTGCTTCCCGGCATACGGTTTATGCTGGAAAGATTGGAAGGCTATGGCGTTATAGATGAAGAGGTGCGGGAAGAGCTGGTTGCGGAGTTGGAAGAGACGCACTAACGGGTTTCAAAGATGACCTGCCTTACTCACAATCTCTTGCAATAACTCAATCCGTCTCCTCAATGCCCCACAGAGCTTTCTCGCACGGGGTGCGAAGCTTTCCGGGTTGGGGACGACAGCGTCGATTATTTCTGCATATTCCAGTTCAATGCCGTCAAGAGCATCGAGATTGAGCCACGAAAAATCGGTTACCAGTTCTATCTGATGTATGTGCCTGGAGCGGAAGGGCTTGCTTTGTATATACGGGGAATCAGGGAGTATGTCCTCGGTTATGTCTCTGCACCACATGGCTGTTCCGCTGTCATATATGGGCGCAACGGACAGCCATTCCAGGGTGTTCGGGTCTATAATTAATCCGAAATTATTGTAGTGCCGGTCGGTGTTCACGATGATAAAATCAAGAGTTAACATCATATCTATCTGCCGCCGCGCATCCGGTATTCCGAAGGATTCGCTTTTTACAATAAATTTGCCGTAATCGGAAGTGTTATTGTCTTTTCGTATAAGGTGTTTGATGAGCCATGCCGTTACCAGTTCGGTATCGGCTGTTACAAAGTCTTCGCAAAGGCTGTATTTTTCACCCTCTAT
>JAITWB010000083.1 GCA_031285525.1 Spirochaetaceae bacterium | reverse complement strand
GAGTAATACATTGAGCACTCCCGTATTTCCGGGTCTAAAGATAAATCCCCACATGAGTACCATTGCCATACCGGGAACGATATTCGGAATATAGATACTGAGTTTGAAAAATGATTTTCCCCGGCGTATCTCATTGATTACTATCGCAAGAATAATGGGAACAAAAAATCCTATCACCAAAGACCACAGGGTATACTTACATGTGTTGATCAGAGCAGGAACAAAATCGGGATGCAGAAATACGTCTCTATAATTTCTGAATCCCACAAACTCTATCAGATGCATTCCCTGAGCCCTGAACAGAGACAGACGCACACTTTCCAGCAGAGGTTCCCAGACAAAAAAACTAAAAAGCACTACGCTGGGAAGCATAATGATCCAGCCTGAAATATTCTTCGTAAACAGGGTCTGTACGCTTTTTGTATGTATCATATATCCTCCTACACCGGACAATATCAGAAAATACTGTCCGGTCACCGCTTACCAGATCAGTTTACAGTCTGAGAATCCAGAAGCTGCTGAAAATTCCGCTGTGCTCCATCGAGAAGGGCTTTCACATTTGCATTCTTGTCTGTAAGAACCGCTTGCAGCACATTGGTCAACTCCCGATACAGATCCTGCGCAAGCATCGGCTCCTCCGAACGAAGGTTTGATTCCTTTGCAACCATGGAGTAATACTCATTGTAGAGCCGCATATCGACATTCTTATACTCGTTCACCGCATCCAACTGCGCCTTGAGATAGGGAGGATCCGTCCATGCAGGAAACGGAGGAAGCACCGGAACCCCATCACCGCGTCTCATCGCCGCATCCGCGCGAAGTCCCGCCACAGTTCGCTCATTAACCACCGGCGCCCTGCCCATGACTTCAAGATAGTGCAGCGCACCCATCACTTCTTCGCTGGTAGCATTGCGGGCGAACATATAGGGGGTACCGCCCATGAGCGAGTACTGTCCCTTCGGACCCGCAGGAACCGGAACTATGGCGAGATCCGAAACAGGAAGACCATTTACGAATGTGGGCTGGTTAACCGCATCCTGGGCAGCAATATACATCGCCGCCGTTCCCGTACCGATAGCCCGGAATCCGGTTCCCCAGTCCTCATTGGTCGGATCGGCGGTGAGCACGTCGTACTTCCATTTGAGACTCTTCACATACTCCATTGCCGCAATCACCTCGGGCGAGTTGAGTTGGGCGATCCATTTTCCGTTTTTCTGCACCTCAAACACTGCGCCGAATCCCCAGGCAATATTCGAAAAATGCCATCCCCCGGCATTATCCCGGGCAAGCAGACAGAGTCCTGCGCTTCCGGTTTTATCCTTAATGATCTTCGCCGTCTCCGCCAATTCAGTCCATGTCTTCGGATAGAGGGGAATACCATTGCGGTCAACCAATCCTGCTTCACGGAACAGTTCCACATTCAGCATAAGTCCCAGTGCATAGGCGTCACGGGGAACGCCGTAGATTTTTCCGTCCCGGGAGAGGAGATTCTTTATGGAGCTATTCATCTTCGCATCCCAACCGAGGGACTTCAGTTCCGCAGTAATATCCCTGGCGAATCCATTGTCGATAAGCTTCTGGGGTTCCGTAAACCAACTCTCATAGATGGTAGGCAGCAGCCCGGACTCCGCAAGGGACACAAAGGTATCCGTCGCATACCGATACTGGGCAGGCTGAATCTGTACATTGGGATAGTCGGCATTGAATTCCTTCACGAATCCTTCGTGCATCGCAATTTCCCCGGGAAGGGTATCCTCAGGCCATATACCCAACTTAACCACCGTCTTTCCTCCAGCTTTAGTGCTCTTATCACCGGAGCCTGCTGCAAAAATGAAAGAGCCAACACAGAGTACCAGACACAATGCAGTAATCATCTTCTTCATTTCACTTCTCCTTTGAAGTACCTTCAATATAAAATGCTTATAATAGCACCAATCCACAAATATACCATATCTCTAAAGTTAGAGACGAATCTCCACAGTTGCCCGAAAATAGCCCCAACGATAATTGGTTTTCTGAATCAAGCTTCCGCTGTGCCACCCAATTCCAAAGGTAGTATTGGCTATTGTATTCTCCAGTTTCACGCCTACATCGATTTTCAGATCATGTATCCTGTCCCCGCTGCCGGCTTTCAGGAGATTATCGTAGCAGATAATCGCCCAGGGAATAAACGCTCCCGGAAGATTCAAAAATCCGAACATTGTATAGTCCACATAAGCTGTCGCCATCAGGCTTCTAGAATCGGAACTGATATTGACAAAATCCAGAATAATCTCCGACCCAAGCCCATAGAGTACCCCGTCGTCGCCCTTCGGTTCAAAAAGCGTAAACTTGATACTATGTTCAAGCGCATCCGATGCAGATGAGGTTCCGTACACCTTATATGCCAGAGCCATACCCGGGAAAACCCGTCCTTCGGAATCTCGAATATAATCAATGAACCAGCCGCCCTGACCTGGCCAGCGCATCACAACTCCTCCTGCTGCTTCAAATTCAACCTTCTCCGCACTGCCGATCTCCGGTATCTTTATCCCGATATCAAATCCCGCATAGGGCTGAATAGAGATATCCTCGTTCAGCGGAATCGTATACCCAATATTTGCCCCTCCCATAATGGGCTTTGCACTGGCATCAATTCCGTAAAAACAAGTCCCCGCCGCAGATACGAAAATCTGCAATCCCGGAAGAAGATCAGGCTGTATAACTGCATCTATCCCGGCGGCTATACCGTTCTTGTCATCCTCTGTGATAGAACTTGAATCAAAGGACTTTTCCGTCGCCAGCTTGAAATTGAGTCCAAAGCTCTCCCGGTTATACATCACCGCAAGAAGATTCCCAGCCTGGTTCATCCCCATCCTGTCACCCAGCCCAAACCCATCCTGCTGGAACTGCGATACAATTCCGTCTCCGCCCTTGGTACTTTCACTGCCGTCTATCAAGTCGAACCCGGTAGGCATGATGGGTGTCATATCGCTTATCTTTTTTGTCCGCACCGCATCGATCATCGAATCCAGATATGCCCAGGAGAGTTTGATACCGTCGTTGAGGAATTGCATTCCCTTATTCCATGGAGAGATAAAAGGCTCATTACCTCCTGCGTTAAGTTGTATGAGCCAGTTGCCCTTGGCTATACCTGCAATAAACTCACCGGTTTGAAATCGGTTCGTACCGATATTTGCGGGAGCATTATAGCCGCCGCCGCCTCCGTTCGGTTTAGTTGAAGGAGACCTTATCAGATCCAGATGGAACAAGGTTATATCTATAAACCCCACCGCATCCGGTGCATTAACCCGGTTGGTCAATTTCTGATACGGAGCAAGGCTAAAGGCGAAGGTAAACTTTGTCAGTTCGTTCTTCAGTCCATACCGCCAAGGGTTATCGATATCCACCCCAAAGGATGTCCGGGACACAATATCTAATCGTGCTCCCTCGCCCATGGATATCTCTCCAGCAAACAGAGCAATGCAGGATATCAGAGTAACAACCAGCGCCGACACTTTTTTCATAATCCGCTCCTCAGTGCTTCATGCTCGGAGTTGTACGAAACATGAACAACCCCGGCAAGTTTTACGTTATACTAACAATGCAAAAGATGTGCACTATTCCACAACATCAAAGGACCAAACAACATGGGTACTTACAGGCGCATCAGGATCTGACCCTTTGTAGAAACCGATATCATCAAAGTAGGTAACCTGATCACTGTTAACCGCACTGCCTCCGCCTACGTTGAGAACGGGGTTCAGGTTTATCTGTTTCTGAGTTCCCACATCCGCAGTGAGCCAGTCCTTAACAGATGCCTGCTCGGCAGCGGGTCCCCATCCGGTATCAACCGCATCGGCGAATGGTTTATTTACGGTAACCCAAACAAATTCATTTGCAGTATCTGTCCCGCGGTATACGTAATCTTCCCACACCTTCCAGGTTGTTCCGCCGCCGGGATTCCTCATCAGGAGCATGAAATTGGCACTTGCAGGCAGTCTCACTTTAAAGCTTATACCATCATAGGCTCCATAATCGACAGATTCAGGAAGCATAGCATACAACTCGCAGGGTTTAAAATCTGCGCTTGACGACCAGATAACTTTCAATATTCCGTTATCCCCCTCTTTGGCTCCCTCAATAGCCAGCGGAAGTTCCGTGTCGTTCTCATACCCCTTTACAATCGCCCAATCACCCTTTCCCAGTACATTCGCAGGGACGATCTCGACAACGCCCCCGTTGTTACCGCCGCCATTGCCGCCAGTGTTACCGCCGCTATCCCCGCCGCCAGTGTCTCCATTACCGTTTGGAGTATCACACCCAATGACCATACAAACTGCTGCCAACACCAACAACAGCATCCCAACCAGTGCAGTAATACGTTTCATACTGCTCCCTCCTAAACATATATTTCCTATCGAATAAGTATAACGTTTAACCTATTCGGCAAGATTCACAGCAAAAAACACACACAGCGGACTATACCACAGCTCCCTGTCACTCCTCCCCGTATATCTCAAGCTCCGCAATCTGCCCCGCCGCCGCCTGGGTATTGTTTGTAAAAATAAACCGAATATGCCGGGTCTTCACATTAAGCGAAACCGCAGCAGCATTCCCGTTCGACACGGGATCAAAGACATACTCCCTTACCGGAATGAGGGGCGTAAAATTCGTTCCGTCATCGCTCACTTGAATCTCGATTGCCTGAGAACGCTTTGCCCATATTTTTTTCGGATTCAATTTCATCACCACCGTTGAAACCTGAACAGACGAAACAAGATCGATGCTCAGCGTATTGGGATACTTATTCGCCCCGCCTTCCCAGTAAGAAAGGATATCCCCGTCTGCTGCCCTTGTCCCTGCGTTATCGTAAATACGGCTCGATACGATAATCGGTTTTCCCAGAGCAAGATTCTTCCGTCCGCCAGAATCAAAGACATCTATCCCCTCAGAGATTCCGGAATCGGAGGCAGGATCCCGCAGTATGGGCTTCAACGAAAAATCAACTGTTCCTCCGCTTGCCCGCAATGCTGTACGGAATCGAGTCATATCTCCGGCAAGCGCCGCATTAATACCATCCTGCGCCGCAGCTTTCTGTTCAGGGTTTGCTTTTTCAGAAACAATAATCTTGTACAGTTCTAACGGTGAGCGAAGATCGCTGTAGTTCCAGGAAAAATCATCGTCCCATTTTTTCTTGTTATCCTGCAAATACTCAAGCTCACGGTATCCCCGCTCCATAGTCGGCTCGATCATTGCCCCCTCACCGTAATCGTTCCAGGTTGCAACCTGAATGATATCGGGATACGCCCGCTCCGCAGCAGTAAAAGTCAGCTCAAAGGTTCTCCCCTCTGCATAATCGAGATAGCCGTAACTAAACCCATGCCCCGCCTGACGGTAAATATCATGGAACCCCGAAAAGGCAGTCGCTACAAGAAATGATTTGTTATACTGCTTGTTATAAAAATCGTTCAGATTCCCCGCCAGCTTCGTCAGCGCAAGAGTACGTCCGCCGGAGAGCTCCATCGGCATCCAGTTATAGGAACCATCCGCCCACCCTTCCACATGGTGATTCAAACTGATAAACAAAGGTCTCGGATCAGCCGCACTAAAAAGTTCATCCCACTGCGCTTTATCTCTATAGTATTGAGGACCAAAGCACATAACCACCGGACGTCCCTGATGCTTCACATAGGCGTCATCAGAAAACCAATTCTCCTGCATCCACCGAAAGGTAGTCTTTCCCGTATCAAGGGCATCGCCTTTTTGTATTGCCGCCGCTTCGATCATCCTTTCGATGGACTGATCCTCATAGCAAATGATATATTTCAGTCCCGCCTTTTTTAGCACCCCGATCATAACCTCTGTCGATTCATGAATCACCTTATAATCCAGTACATCGTTAATACCGTACCAGTCAAAGATAACGCCGTCTATTCCGGACAGCTTCATCAACGCCGCCTGATACTCAAGCACCCTGATATCCCGGGAATCATAGGGTCCCGTAAGGGGATAGTAATGGGACGCTATCTGCGCCCTGCCGTCGGAAAGAGTTTCATAGGGATCGAACACACCGCCGCCCTCGTGCCAGTGATACCCGTATCCGTCATCCATCGGCGGCGCCTGAAACCATGGCATATAATGAACCAGCACCAAAGGCTCTTTCCGCTCCCTTGCTTCGGGAGATCGAATCTGCAATTGGCTGTAAGCACTCTCAAACAGTTTCCCGTAATCAGGAGCCGCATCACTCTTTTGTACAATCGTCGATGTACAAGATAAAAACAACACACACAAGACAACCGGCAAGAGATACACTCGACTCTCCATCTCTCCTCCTCCCATTTCACATCTTTATGATTTAACGTTTTATCTATATGTATCGTTAAACTAATCAAACGTTAAACTTTATAGATAGTATAAACGCAGGTTTTAAAATCTGTCAACAAGAATTTTCAATATTTTTTCAAAAAAAGACACGTTTTTATTTCGAGAAAGCACGACCCGGAAAACTGACAGAAGCCCGTTCTATAAGACTCACTGGAAGAATAATATTCCTATCTTTAGGAAGGGCTTTGTTCTCAAGACAATCAACCATAACCTCGGCAGCAATGACACCCTTCTCCTCTGCATCCTGATGAATAGTAGTCAGCGGAGGATTACTCACCCGGCTAAAAACCGTATCATCAAACCCCACCACTGACATATCATGAGGAACACCCATATTACGCTCCGTCAATCCCGTGATTATCCCTGCAGCGAGAATATCCGCAGTGGCAAAAACAGCGGTAACATCAGTCCGTTCGCTCAGTGTATGCCCCAGAGAAATACCCTCGTTTATGGTAATCTCCTGCTGATACACATTTTCTTTCCTAAAGGGGATACTATTTTTTTTCAGCGCCGCCTGGTAACCTTTAAAACGCTCATCGATAACGCCCCCCTTGATAATACGGGGAGAAGCAAAGACGATATCCCGATGCCCTTTATCTATGAGATGCTGGGTTGCGATAAAACCGCCCTGTCTATCCTCCAGCCCGATATTGATCACCCTGTCATCTTTTACATAGCTGTCCAGCAGAACCACCGGTTTCCCGCTCTCTATGAGACGCGCAAAAAAGCTGTCCTCAAAAAGCCCGGTTAGAATAACCCCATCGAAATTCCAATTCCTAAAAAGCGAAAAAAGTTCCTCCTCATCCGCAACGGTCCGTATCATCATATAATACCCCCGCTCACGGAGCTTCCGTTCCACACCGCCCACCAAAGCTCCGTGAAAAGGATCCTGCAGAAAACTAATCGACTGAGACTGAATCAGGTGATTTATCACAGCGATGATCCGGGATGATTTATTTACCAAAGCCCTCGCTGACATATTGGGTGTATAATTGTTTGCTGCGATAATCTTCTCCACCCGTTCGATGGTTTCTTTCGCAACACGAGAACGTTTTCCATGGATCACATTGGAAACCGTAGTTACACTGACATTCGCTTCCCTGGCTATATCTTTTATGGTAGGCATGAACTTCCCCTTACCTGTATAGTATCGCAGATACGGAAATCACGCAACGTTTTTTCTCTTTTCTTTCATTACATACCCCCTCTATTCAGCTCCCCCACATGAACTAACCCCGTATCAAAGAGAACACTCACATGATCATCATCCAACGAATAATAGATAGTCTTCCCCTCCCGCCGAAACCGCACCAGCTTCGCCTGCTTGAGAATACGCAGCTGATGGGAAACCGCAGAAACACTCATCCCCAGCACCGCCGCAATATCGCATACACAAAGCTCTTCCTTCAACAGAGCCGCCGTGATCCGAATCCTTGTCGAATCCCCCAGCGTCTTAAACAACTCCGCAAGCTCATACAGAGTCTCTTCTGTACACATCGAAGCGGACACCCGCTTGACCGCATCCTGATGGATAATCGTCACCGAACAGGACAATTCACCCTCACCCACAGAATCTATCTCTTTCGCCATATAGCACCTCTTTAACAAACACTTGAATGATTATACAAATGTTTAAAAAAGTCAAGCAATTCGAACAGTTAACGAAAAAGAGAGAAAATGACCTTACCCTTTCCTCACCATAGAAATGTATAGTATATTTTCCCTATGGAACACCTATCCTGCACCGGATTTATCGTTCACGCCTACCCGGATCCCAAACGGAGCTGCATCAACATCATCGGCCGTCTCACCGACGGAAGAAGCTTTGCCGCAGTCTGCCTGCAACCCAAGTCCCGTCTCTACCTCCGTTCGAGAGACAAAGCTGCAGCAGAGAGAGCCCTTACAACAGCCCATCTTCGGCGTCCGCCTGCACTTGAAGACTCAAACCTCTCCTCTTTCGACGGCTCCCCCTGTTGTGTCATAACGGCAAACAACCGCACAGAACTTGCTCGGCTGCAAAACATACTTACCAATCACCATATCGAAACATTCAGCCCCTCCCCCAAAGGCGGCGGAGACTACCTCATCGAAAACAACATCCGCGGCGGAATCCGCATCACCGGCGAAACCCGTCCCGGCAGAAGCGCAGACCTGGTATTCCCCGCCCCCGAAATCGTCCCCGACAACTC
>JAITWB010000080.1 GCA_031285525.1 Spirochaetaceae bacterium | reverse complement strand
ACCCTTTCGGCTCATTTCGGGACGCCGTTGGTGATTAACTTTTGGGCATCCTGGTGCCCGCCCTGTAAACAGGAGATGCCCTTCTTCGAAAAGGTATATGCTGAACTGGGAGACGATGTTCAGTTTATGATGATAGATATGACCGACGGAGAGCGGGAAACCATGACTATCGGGGAGGCTTTTATCGCCGCTTCGAGTTATACCTTTCCGGTGTTTTACGATACTTCTCAGGAAGGGGCATATACCTACGGAATACGAGCTATTCCGTCAACCCTGTTTATCGACGCCGAAGGGTATGTTATAGCAGGGGTTCAGGGGGCGATAGACGAGGAGACCCTCAGACTGGGGATACGGTATATAACAGAAGGACTGCCGGAGGAATAAGCGGTCTCTTAGTGTGAAAGAAATAGTGGAAGGAGTTTATATATGAAAGGGATTGCAGGGATATTTTTGCCCGTGGTGAATGTGATGACCGCTTCGGGTATTCTCAAGGGGCTTATCGTTATTGCGGCGGCGGTAGGTCTCCTCGATGCTGCGGGGCATACCTATACCATTCTGTATGCCATGGCGGACAGTGTTTTCTTTTTTCTGCCTATGATTCTCGCCTGTACTGCGGCGAAGCAATTCGGAACCAACATTTATACGGCGCTGGTTCTGGGGGCGATTATGCTCTACCCGCCTCTGACGGCGCTCATGGATGCCGAGAAAGGGGTGCTTCTATTCGGACTGCCGGTGACACCAGTGGTCTACTCCTATAGCGTTATCCCGGTTATTCTTGCGGCAGGGCTGCAATACTATATCGAAAAACTTTGTTCACGGTTTATTCCTCAAATAGTCAGGGATATGCTGACGCCCCTTTTCGTTATCCTCATCGCAGGATCTGCGGTTTTGCTCCTCCTCGGTCCGGTGGGGAAGTTCATCGGAGACGTCCTCGCCGACGGATACCGGTATCTGTACAGCTTTGGCCCTGCGGCGGCGGGTTTCTGTATTGGAGCGCTGATACAGGTGATGGTTATATTCGGTCTGCAATGGGGGATCGTTCCCATTGCGTTACAAAATATTGCTCTGTATGGAACAGACACGATGCTTGCCTTCTTTGCCCCTGCGGTTTTTGCCCAGATCGGCTCTGCGCTGGCGGTGTTCCTTAAAACAAAAGACGGCCGCTACAGAGCGAACATTCTCACCGGTGTGGTTGCTGCACTCTTTGGGGTCACCGAGCCGATACTCTTTGGGGTTACCCTGCCCCTCAAGAAACCTCTGGCGGCGGTCTGTATCGCAGGAGGCATCGGAGGGGCTATAATAGGGCTTACCGGAGGGGCGGCAATGGCCTTCGCCTTCCCAAGCATCATCACGCTTCCGGTTTTTATGGGAACAGGCTTTGCGGCGCTATTGGGAGCCTGCGGAATTGCTCTGGCGCTTTCCTTTACGATGACGCTTTTGTTCCGTTTTGACCTGGAACAGGTAACAAAAAGCAAGGAGTAATGTATGGATTTCACCAAGATAGACGCATTGCAAGCAAAATTACAATCATTGCGTCCCCTCAATCAAGGCGAATTAAAACGGCTGCGCAATGAGTTTATTATCGAAAATACATACAATTCAAATGCAATTGAAGGGAATTCGCTTACCTTCAGGGAAACGGCGTTGGTTTTGGAAGGTTTAACCATAGCAGAAAAACCGATGAAAGATCATTTAGAAGCAATCGGACACAAAGAAGCCTTTGATTTTGTAATCGAGTTAGCTGATAAAAATACGGCGCTAACCGATAGCATTATAAAACAAATACATTCATTGGTGCTTATGAATGACCGCAAAAATGCCGGAACATATCGGAATGTGCCTGTTTTCATTTCCGGTGCAGTACATACGCCCCCTGAACCGTATCTTGTACCTCTGCAATTAGAACAACTTGCCGCAGAATATCCTCAAATGAAAAAGGAGAAACACGTTATTGAAGCTATTGCAGAGTTTCATTTACGGTTTGAAGGCATTCACCCATTTATTGACGGCAACGGACGTACCGGACGGCTTATTATGAACTTTGAACTTATGAAAGCAGGATTCTTACCCGTCAATATCAAGTTTTCCGACAGGCTCAAATATTATGACTGTTTTGATCACTATTACAGCAACGGACATACCCCTGAAACCTTAACCAATCTTATAGCACTGTATGAAACAGCAGAATTAGAGCGGTACATACAAATAATTGAGAACAAGAGCAACTAATCAATGAAAAGTGAGAAGGTAGAAAGTAGAAAAGATTGAAATTTCTCTTTTCTACCTTCTCCCTCCTCTTTCGTATTGTTGACATATCATAAAAAAGGCAATACTATAAAAAGGTATTGTCTTCTTGAATCATATATTTATCATTTATCGGTCATTTTTCAGCTTTATACCCCGTAAGGGAGCCCTCAAGGGGCAGGTTGTCACCACAAGAACATACACAGTAAACCAAAGGGAGGCTGCAATGGAGATCTCAAAAGAATACGAGGAAAAACTCATCGATACATACAAGGGCTTTGCTACTGATTGCAATACTATCGAGCCTGAGCTGTATACCAAGTATGAGGTAAAGCGGGGTTTGAGGGATATCAGCGGCAAGGGAGTCCTGGCAGGGCTCACGGAGATATCCGAGGTTCGGGCATATATAATTGAAGATAACGATCTCGTGCCTTGTGAGGGGAAGCTCTATTACCGGGGTATCGATGTCGAAGAGATTGTACATGGGTTTATCACTGAAAACCGCTTTGGCGGATTTGAGGAAACCTGTTTCCTGCTGCTCTTTGGGCATCTGCCGAACCAAACGGAATACGCAGATTTCACCGCAATGCTGGATCACTGCTCTACCCTTCCCGAGACCTTTCTCCGGGATACGATCATGAACGCTCCCAGTAAGGACATGATGAATTCTCTGGCGAAAAGCGTTCTCACTCTCTATGCCTACGATGATGCCGCTGACGACACGTCCATATCGAATGTGATAAAGCAGTCTATCCGGCTTATCGCGCAGTTCCCCCTCCTCGCCGTATACGGCTATCAGTCCTTTGCGTACTACCATAACAAGCAGAGTCTGGTTATTCATCCCCCTAAAAAGGGACTGTCGATTGCGGAAAACATCCTTTTCATGCTGCGCCCCGACACTAATTATACCCCTCTGGAGGCTCGGATTCTCGATCTCGCTCTGGTGCTTCACGCCGAACACGGAGGAGGAAACAACTCGACCTTTACCACCCATGTGGTCACCTCGTCTGGGACGGACACCTACTCCTCTGTGGTCGCTTCTCTGGGTTCCCTCAAGGGTCCCAAGCACGGAGGCGCCAATATCAAGGTGGTTCGGATGTTCCAGGATATGAAGGAGAAGGTCTCCGATTGGGATGATGATGATGAGATTACCGCTTATATCGAAAAACTCCTGAACAAGGAAGGTTTTGACAAATCCGGGCTGGTGTACGGTATCGGACATGCGGTGTATTCCCTTTCAGACCCCCGGGCGCTCATTTTTAGGCAGTATGTGGAGCGGCTGGCAACAGAGAAGAATCGTTCCGACGAGTACAAGCTCTACTCAAAGGTGGAATTACTCGCCCCTCAGGTGATTGGGAAGATGCGGAAGATGTACAAAGGGGTCAGCGCCAATATCGATTTTTATTCAGGCTTTGTCTACAGTATGCTCGATCTTCCAGAGGAACTCTATACGCCCCTGTTTGCGGTTTCCCGTATCGCAGGATGGAGCGCCCACCGGATCGAGGAGATTGTTAACGCAGGTAAGATCATCCGTCCTGCCTATAAGTCGGTGAGAAAACATACCGGGTATACTCCCATAGGAAACCGCACCTAAAAGACGGATTCTTAACCCTTATGAAAGCTGAACGGCTGCTGGCTATTCTGACAATTCTGCTCAACCGGGAGAAGGTTACCGCCCCCTATCTGGCGAAGCGGTTTGAGGTCTCTTTGCGTACCATCTACCGGGATCTGGAGGCTCTTACCCAGGCGGGTATTCCTGTCTATGCCACCCCCGGGCGGGACGGCGGGATAGAGCTGGTACAGGGATTCAGGATGGACAGCCAGCTGCTGGAACCGGCGGAAATTCAGCACATGCTCGCAGGGCTCGAAAGCATCCAGCACCTCGTACAGGGGATGGAATTCGAGAAGATTACAGAAAAATTCAGCCTTATGCTCAAGGAATCCAGGCAGCGGGGCATACGTTCCCCGGAAAACCACATCTTTATCGAACTTGCCCCGTCACGACGTGAAAAAGGGGTTATCGATATGATCCAGCAGAGCATTAACGGGAAAGGACTCCTTTCGATAGGATATTCCGACGCTAACGGCAAAGTGACGGAGCGGGTCACCGAACCTTTAGCGCTGGTGTATATGTGGCAGTCATGGTTCATGTACGGATACTGCCAGCTCAGGGATGACTTTCGTCTGTTCAGGATACTCAGGATAACAAAGCCGCTTCTCGTACCCGGCGTGCGCAGGACTCCAAGCACTGATATCTCCGACCGGCCCTGGCTCAAGGTGTGGGAAGGCTGCGTCCCCCCGGAACATATTGTTTTAACTATGGATAGTATCGCCAAAAACAGAGCCTCGGAGCTCTACGACGAAGATACGCTCCAACCCCTTCCTGACGGGCGGTTTCGGGTAAAACTCTTCTTTCCCATCGATGAATGGCTCCTCTCTTCTATCATGGCTCTTCCCGGAGAGGTAACGGTGGAGGAGCCGGAGTCGCTTAAAAGAACCATTGTAGAGCGGGCGGAGGAGATGGCGAGGGTGAATAGGTAATAAGGGAAAAAAGAGGAGAGAGAAAGTAAAAAAGGGGTGTTTTTTTCTAAACCTGACACAATCTGTCACTGTTTCTCTGGTATACTAAAGCCATACTATGTTGGAGGTACAGAAAATGGAAAACAAGATGATTGCCGTATGCGGTTTGGATTGTGCGGGGTGCGATGCCTTTAAGGCGACACAGGCTAACGATGATGTTATGAGGGCGAAAGTTGCTGCGGAATGGTCAAAGATGAATAATGCAGAGATTCTCCCGGAACATATCAACTGCGGCGGCTGCAGAACGGGAAACCTTCCCCTGTTCGCCTATTGCGGTATGTGTGATATGCGCAAATGCGCAGCGGAACGAAAGATTCCCCACTGCGGAGTCTGTAGTGACTACCCCTGCGAGTCTGTCAGCGCCGTGCACAGCCACGCCCCTGCTGCCGCAGAAAACCTAAAGGCGCTGCAAGCGTAAAACCCTGTAATAAGGAGAAATCTGTATGCCGAGACCGACAACAAAAGAGCAGCTCCTTGAAGCGAGCGGACAGAACCTCAAAAAGCTGTTTACCCTTATCGATTCCATACCGGAGGAGTTTAGGGAGGCGGAATATGAGCTGAACGAACGGGACAGAACCATCAGCGATGTGCTCTGTCACCTCCATGAGTGGCATTTAATGCTGGAGAGCTGGCATACCGATGAGATGGCAGGGACGGATCGGCCCTTCCTCCCGGAGGGGTATAACTGGCAAAGCTATACGGAGCTTAACCGGGAGATTTGGAAACGATACCAGGGGACACCCCTCGCAAAAGCCCGTTCACTGCTGCAGAAAAGCCATGATGCGGTCATGAAGCAGATCGAAGCGCACAGCAATGAGGAATTGTTTACGAAAAAATACTATTCCTGGACAGGAACCACCTCACTGGCCTCTTATTTTATTTCGAGTACATCGAGTCACTATGACTGGGGGCTTAAAACGATAAAGCCTATAAAAAAAATGCATTAATGCAGCAGAGATCATGTCCGAAAGGTTGTAAAGCCCTTCGGACATCTCCTACAACTCTCTACACAGAGTCCTTGTAAAAAAAGAGTCAATTTATTATGATGATAGCCGATACTTTTATTGATTAGTTCTACAAAAAAATGAGCATCCTGTACATCGTGTAATTACTTCAGTAGCGCATAGACCCGACACTTTTCTTGACACCGTATTTTTTTCTACTATACTTTTAAAGTGGGTGGTTTTGCTGAACGTTTTGGATTAACAGGGAGAAATGTAATGAACAACGAAAAGATTTTGGTCTCCAGGGGAGAGGTTGTCGGTATTGGGAAAGTAAAGGTTTTTCCATCAAAGACTTTTGCCTACGAAATCCCGATGCTGTCGTTTATCGTCATCAGGGACAGTGAAACACCGGATAGGTACGTAGCAACCTGTATTCATCTGCATCTCGATGGATACGGAAATACCCAAGAGAACGCCTATGATGACATGAAGCGGAAGATTATCGACTTTCTGGATGATAATTTCACCAATGAAAAAATTAAGGATTTTGCCTGGCACAATCTTGAAGATCTCTTCGAGATAGATGAATGGGGAATCGAGCTCTGGAATGCCTATCGGCGTGTTCAGCTAAAACTCGCCCGCAAGGGAGAGAGGCTGGATATGGTTTCGGATTTAATGGATATGATCGCAAAGCTTGAGAAACAGATATCCAAGCTCAATGTGGTAAAGGATCAACTGGAACGGGAAATAGCCGGGCCGGTT
>JAITWB010000138.1 GCA_031285525.1 Spirochaetaceae bacterium | reverse complement strand
GTGAGTGGGGGACGCCCGGCGGCGCGGGGGAGGGATAATATCTGCCGCCGTCATACCGCCACCGGAGTACGTTCAGCGTGATGGAGTCCGTTGCGATGGGTGGGCACTGGAAAATCTTTGCCCCACGGCTCTGGGGTGTGTGCGTGTTTGGTTCGGAGGTTATTTCCATGCCGTTGCGGTTTGTGGGGTTGGGGAGCGATGAATTTCGCTGTGAGGCTCATTACTACAAAGGGTTTTGCCCGGCGGTGATGTTTTAGCTGGGGGCTAACGGTGGATCCGGCGAAAGTCCTGTAGTCCGCTTGGCGGACGGAGGGGCTTTTGACGGGAAGCAAGTATTTGCCGTTGTTTGTAGTAAATCTCCATCGCTCCGCAGGAGAGGTGGGGATTTACGGCGTATTACGATAAGTTTGCCGTGGGCGGTTGAAGCCCCGTGGGTGGGCGCAGTACGTCCCGATGTGGATGGAATGCTCGGAGTCCGTTGAGCGTGGGGTAGCCGTGGCACCGGGTGGGCACTAGAACATCTTTGCCCCACAGCTCCCTTTGGCATATATTTTTTACAATGGGTAATACTATGGAGTCCCGCTTTGTTTGCTGGGATGAGCGGTATCACTCCGGCGAAAGTCCTGTAGCCCCTTGCGGGCGGAAGGGCTTGAGTCGGGACTGTAGACCTGTTGGCGTGTATGAGCAAGTCGCAGCTTCTCGAAGAGTAGCGAGACTTGCGGGGGTTCAGCCTTTAGCGGATAAAGGCTCACTATACGGTTGCGACAAATGCTTTTGCCTTGCAATCTTGGAACGGCTGAGAGTCAAACGGTATCGCTCCGGCGAAAGTCCTGTAGCCCCTTGCGGGCGAAAGGGCTTGAGCCGAGACTGTAGACCCGTTGGCGTGTATGATCAAGTCGTAGCTTCTCGAAGAGTAGCGGAGACTTGCGGAGTTCCGGCTTTTTGCCGAGAACCCGGTAGAGCCGTTGTGTGTAGTAAATCTCCATCATTCCGAAGGAGGGGGAGATTTACGGCGTATTACGATAAGACTTCACTGTGGAGTGCTGTGGGGCGTTCCAAGCCTTGTTTGGGTGGGCGCACTCCTCCCGATATGATGGAGAGAAGGAGAGACGATAGATGCCGCCACCGAAGTACGTTCAGTGTGATGGTATCCGTGGCACTGGGTGGGTACTGTAAACTTTTGCCCACGGCTCCTATTGTCAAAAAGAGAACTGAGGAAATACTCTGAGCAATTTCGCTATGGTTGAGAGCGTCGGATTTGATTTCCTGGGGTTCTCAATCCGTTGATAAAAAGCCCATGATACATGAGCCTTTTCAGCTGCTTCCTTTTGCGTCATGCCCATCTTTTCACGTTCCCGTTTAAGGGAAATGGCAAAGGAGACTTTCAGTTCAGGCTCTATGTAATATATATGCTCGCCCTCAATGCTTGAAGGAACGGGAATTGACATTTTCCTTGAATCAAAACTTTCAAGTATTGCAGAGAGTGCTTCTTTCGCCATTTCTTTGGCTTCTTCCAGTGTATCACCTTCGGTAACACACCCGGGGATGTCAGGAAATTCTACCCAATAGCCTTTTTCGTCAGGATGAAAAATTGCAGGGTATGATGTCATTTGAAACCTCCTTCTTTTAAAAGTTTTTGCTCAAGTCCTTTATGTAAATCTTTATTATGAACCGGGATTGTGACGCTTTTTTCACCTTTCACGAGGACATGATGAGAGCCATTTATCCGGTCGATTTTCCATCCCGCATTGAGAAATTTCTGTAACATTTTTTTCCCAGTAAGTGGCATGATTATATAATACTACTTAAAAGTAGTATTATCAAGAGATAGAAAGCATATTTTTGAATAGAATTAGGTGTTATGAACAGCTCAATTTTGCCGTCAATGGCGGCAAAATCTTGAGATTTTAGAAACGCTTTGCTTTCTTGTGAGCTGTATAATGCTAATGAGTCAAACATGTACAGTGGAATGTACAGTAAAATTTTTGTCCAACATAAGCCAAAATCACTCATTATGGGTCGTTTTGGGGTGGAATTCTTGACTATTTTGTGTTTTTGGGACAAAATAATACAATATCTCGTGTTATCAGCCGAATTTTTTGAACTCAAAATCTGTTGAGGGCAACCTCGTGAGAGTTCAAGTCTCTCTGCCGGCAGTTTTAATTCCTTATGTTATAAGGGGTTGGAATAGAGCTACCCGACAACGGGCGTTCGTAACATTTTTCAAAAGTCCGACTGGCACATAAACTGGCATAAAACCAGTTTCAATGCCGGTTCTTTTGAGGTGCGTTATGAACACTTACCCCTTCTCTGTATTCAAAAGAGCTGACCGCTCCTGCTATTCCGTTTCTTTTAAAGGCTCAGACGGAAAATACCTGCCCCCTGTTTCCACCGGAAAGAAAACCGAACAAGAAGCTATCCAAGCTGCTTTTCAGATGTATCGCAACGGCATCCCCCAAAAACAACGAACTCTCACTATTCAAGACTTATCCTGCAAAGAAATGGCACGGAACATCAAAACCGGAGACGAAGCAGAAATCATACTGAGCGAACTACAACGCCTCGGCTTGGTAAAAAGCTTTATCCTGGAATCAACGCCGAAAGCGGAAGACTTCATATCATTTCTGAAAACCTTCTGGGATTGGAACACCTCACCCTACATCCGTGAAAAACTCCGAAAAAGCCACGGCATTCACAAAAGACACTGCCTCTTGCAGGGACAGGCGATACTGCTCTACTGGAAGCCCTTTTTTGAAGGCCGCTGCCTGGGGGACATTACCGCAGGAGACATCGACGCCTTCATTGACCACATGGGAAGCATGGATCTATCCGCCTCCCGAAAGAATGTCGTCATAAAGGCAGGAACAAAACCGCTAAGATGGGCATTCTCGAAGGGCATGATAGAAAAAGACCCCACAAGGGGACATATCATGTTTTCCGGTGAAGAAGGAAAGCGAAATATTCTAACTCCCACCGCAGCAAAGGCAATCTTTCGGGTAGAATGGAAAAACAGCCGGGTGAAGCTGGTAAATATGCTGGCAGTCGTTACCGGAATGAGAAGCGGGGAAATCCTTGCTTTACGGCTTCATCTTTTCATTTTGTCAATTTCCACGATTTGAAAACCCGCCAATCCATGCTATACTGCACACTTACGGAGGCAACTCATGTCCAAGATACAAAACAACCCCAGCGATCTCTCCCCCGCTGCACAGAAAAAGCGGGCTCCCCTGGAACACCGGGCGCTCTGGATGTACCTGCTCTGCGATGAAGCGGCGAAAAAGGGCTTTCCCCCTGAACAATTCGCCCCGGAAGCGATCCGCCGATGCGGTCTCTTCCATGGCGGTAATGCGGTAAAAAAAGGGAATTCCCGGAGTCTCAAATCATTAAAGAAGATACAGTTTACCCCTGATGTCCAGAAAATATTCGAGATGCAATTCCGCCGCTGTACAGACGACAATTTCGATGTGAATTTTCACTACTGTCCCCTCGTAAACGCCTGGCAGAAGGCAGGCTGCACCGACGAAGAAATCGCAACATTCTGCGACTTCGCCATGTGGGGAGACCGGGGAATCGCAGAAGAATACGGGTGCGAACTGGAACTACCCAAAACAATCGCCAGAGGCGACGACTGCTGCGAAATACGCTTCATCCGACGGAACAAGGTAGAAAAGAGAAAGTAGAAGGGATAAAAGACAATCCTTTTCTCACTTCTCTTTTCTACTTTCTCATTAGCTAAAGAGCTTGTCGCTTCTCCAGCCGCTGGGGTTTCCCGGTCCCGACCATTGGTTGAGGGGAAAACTCCTGCTGAGGCTTTCTGAAATGAACTTCTTCGCCAGAACTACTGCGTCACGGACAGAGAGTCCCCGGGCAAGACCTGACGCTATGGCGGCAGCGGTGGTGCATCCCGCTCCGTGATTCCACTTCGTGTCGATGAGAGGCGCTTCGATGTATTCAAACGAAGAGCCGTCATAGAAAAGGTCAACAGCATTGGTCACTCCGGAAAGCTTTGCGCCGCCCTTAATGAACACCGAACGGGCTCCCCGTTCGGCAATAATCTTCGCCGCTTCCTTCATCTCATCGAGGCTTGTCACCTCTACCATACCTGCAAGCTGGGCCGCTTCGAAGAGGTTGGGTGTGGTAATCTCCGCGAGGGGAAGGAGTTTTTCCGCCACCGCCTGATTCAGCTCAGGATTAAGCGCTAATCCTGGACCTTTGCAGATCATCACCGGATCGAGTACATAATGCTTCACCTTGTACTTGCTTATATACTCTTCTGTCAGATCGACTGCGTACATCGAACCGAGCATACCCGATTTAGCGGCGTCAACACCGACTCCCCGAAATATCGTCTCCATCTGCGCGCGCAGAGCTGCTTCATCGATAAAAAACA
>JAITWB010000135.1 GCA_031285525.1 Spirochaetaceae bacterium | reverse complement strand
GAGGGGATTCAGTTTGACTTGCTGGCAAATACGGTGGATTTTACTGCCTTTCCCCGGAGTGTACTGAGAAGTCTCTACCGGGAGGTTTTGAGCGGGAGTGAGAATATCTTTAGTCCCGGGGATGCGCGGGGGGATTTGGGGTTTCGGGAGGCGATTTCTGCATACCTCCACGGGTCTCGGGGAGTGCGTTGTATTCCGGACAATATTATCATAGGGGCAGGGACGGAGTATCTGGTTCAGCTGGTGCAGAAACTGCTGGGTAGGGAGAGTGTTTTTGCGGTGGAGAATCCGGGGTATCTGCGGAATATGCGGGTGCTTGCCGAGGGGGGGAGCAGGGTTGTTCCGGTTCCCCTTGACGGCGATGGGCTGAATCCGGCTCTGGTTCCGCCGGGGGATAGTGTTGTGCCGGAGTTTGCCGATGTACCCGACTTAGGCGGCGCTGCGACTGTGGTATGCGTTACCCCTTCCCATCAGTTTCCGTCAGGTGTTACTATGCCGCCGGCCAGACGGAGGGAGCTGCTTGAGTGGGTGAATGGGGGAAATGAGCGGTACATAATAGAAGATGATTATGACAGCGAATACCGGTTTAGCGGACGGCCTATTCCGGCATTGCAGGGGATGGACGGTTCACAGCGGGTTATCTATATGGGGACCTTTTCCCGATCCCTTGCTTCTTCCATGCGGATAAGCTATATGGTACTTCCGTCTCATTTGATGGAGCGGTTTCGAGAGAAGCTGTCCTTTTATTCCTGCACCGTGTCCCGGATCGAACAGGCGGTGCTGGAGCGCTTCCTTTCCCGGGGACACTTTGAACGCCACTTGAACCGTATGCGAACCCTCTATCGTAAGCGGCGGGATCTGCTTATTCGGAACCTGACTGCCCGGATCCCCGGTATTGTCATCGGCGGTTCCAACGGGGGGCTGCATTTTACCGTGAGCCTTCAGAGCGCAGCTCGTTCTGCAGCTCGTTCTGCGGCTCGTTCTGCGGTCCGCTCTGCGGCCCGCTCTGCGGCAGAGCAGGGGGAAAGCGCAGAGCGGCGGTTGGCGGCTCTTGCGGAAGCTGAAGGGGTCAAGGTGTACAGCGTGTCCCGTTATTATATGGATGGCGCCGAAGGAATTGAGGATGCTGCCGGGGGAACCAAGAACCTTGAGCCGAAGGGCAAAGGAGCGAATGAGTCTTTGCCCCGGTTTGTTATCGGGTACTCCCATCTGGATGAAGGGCAGATAGGGGAAGTTGTGGAACGGCTTGCCCGGGCGTGGGGGAAGGGAGAAATGAGAAATGAGAAGATAGAAAAGAGGAGGGAGTGTCCCTTTTCTCTTTTCTACCTTCTCATTTCTCTCTTTTTTACCTTCTATCTTTTGAAGCCATTGCGGATCGTCTGTTGCGTACCAGGTTGAGTCGGTCGATAAGCGGGGAGTTGTCTCCTTCCGCTATCATGGTGCGGAGTTCCTGGAGGCTTTCTGCAAAGAGGTCGATCTGAGCGGTGAGGTCGTCACGGTTTTCTGTGAAGAGTTCTGCCCACATGGGGGCGTTTATCATGGCTATTCTGGTGAGATCTTCGAAGCTGCCGCCGCCGAATTCGGTGATGGCGGTGTCATCTTGGCAGTCTATGAGCGCAGAGGCGATGACGTGGCAGAGTTGGGAGGTGAAGGCTATTTTTCTGTCGTGTTCCGCTGCGGCGGTTTCGACGATGCGGCCGAAGCCTATGCGGGTGATGAGGCTTCGCAGGAAGCGGAGGTTTTCTGCGCTGTTTCGGGGGAGGGGGACGAGGATGTAGTTGCGGCCTTCAAAACGGCATTTGTCCGCATTGGCGAAGCCTTCTTTTTCGCTTCCTGCCATGGGGTGGCCGGGGATGAAGTCGATGTCTTTACGGAGGTTGGCTTCGAGCCAGGCTGCAATGGGCTGTTTTACCCCGGCGATGTCGGTGACCAGGGCGCCGGGTTTGAAGGCTCCTTGCCAGCGTTCCATGAAGGTGATGATTGCCGCAGGGGTGAGGCAGAGGAATACGACGTCGCATTGGCTCAGCATGGCCTCGGGATCCAGGAACGCTTTGTCGATGACCCCCGCAGAGAGCGCCATGTTCAGGGTTTCCTGATTGGTGTCGAAAGCGAGTATGCGGCCGGTTCCGCCCTGGGGAGCCGCTTCCGAGATGATGCGGCGGAGCGCCATGGCGAAGGCGCCTCCCATGAGTCCGAGTCCGGCAAAACCGAATGTGCAGTTTTCAGCCTGTTTCATCGATGTACTCCTATACTTTTTCCGTCAATCGGAGCGGAATTTATTCCGCCCTTTTCCGCCTTAGATAGTTTTGCCTTCAATTTCCGCATATTTTCTCAAAGTGCCCATGAGGGAGAAGAACTGGTCCGGGGTGATGGATTGTTCGCCGTCGCAGAGGGCTTGGACCGGGTTGTTGTGGACTTCGACGATGATGCCGTCCGCACCGGCGGCGATGGCGGCTTTGGACATGGATTCTACCATCCAGCTGATGCCGGTGGCGTGGCTCGGGTCTACGATGACCGGGAGGTGGCTCTGTTTTTTGAGGAAGGGGATGACGCCGAGGTCGAGGGTGTTTCGGGTGAAGTTGTCGAAGGAGCGGATTCCCCGTTCGCAGAGGATGACCTGGTCGTTGCCCCCTGCCATGATGTATTCAGCTGACATGAGGAGTTCTTTGGCGGTGCAGGCGAGTCCCCGTTTGAGGAGGATCGGTTTGCGGCACTGGCCGAGTTCTTTGAGGAGGGTGAAGTTCTGCATGTTCCGGGCGCCGATTTGGATGATGTCAACGTTGTCGAAGACTTCGAGCTGCTGGATGGACATGAGTTCGGTGACGATGGGGAGTCCCGTTTCTTTTTTCGCTTCCAGGAGTAGTTCCAGTCCTTCGCAGCCGAGACCCTGGAAGCTGTAGGGGGAGGAGCGTGGTTTGAATGCGCCGCCTCTGAGGAAGCCGGCTCCTGATTGTTTGACGCTTCGGGCTACGGAGGTGATTTGTTCCCGGCTTTCGACGGAGCAGGGGCCTGCGATGATGCCGAGGAAGCCGCCGCCGATGTTCCGTATTTCGCCGTCGGTTCCGGTGACGCTGACGGTGGTGTCGTCGGGGTGGAACATGCGGTTCGCCATCTTGTAGGGTTCCTGTACCCGGACGATTTTTTCTACGATGTCGTAGACATGCAGTTGTTCGGCGTTGAGGTGGGCGGTGTCGCCGACTACTCCCAGAACGGTTCGCGCCGCCCCTTCGGAACGGTGGATGATGAAGCCCTGTTCTTCCAGTCTGGAGATGAACTCTTGGGTTTTTTCTGCTGCGGCTCCTGCTTTGAGTGCGATAATCATGGTATATACTCCTATCTATACTTCAAAATATAAAAAAAGGGAGACCCCCTGAGGAGTCTCCCTGTAATCAACGTAGGTTGAAAACCGTGTACTGACTTTAGGCTGTACGCTTAGGTCAGTAGCGACTCCGGGTTGAGGATAACAGATAATAAAAGTAAAAGTACTGGGAAGGGAGAGAAAAAGTGGTATCTGTTTTGCCTGCAACGGAGGTCTTCATGGGAGTTAGTATATAGAGAAAGGGCGGAGAATGTCAATCCTGAGAAAAAGATACCGCCGAAGGGGCGGCGTAGACGGGTATCTACGTGCGGCGTAGACGGGCATCTACGTGTGACGTAGACGGGTATCTACGTGTGACGTAGACGGGTATCTACGTGTGACGTAGACGGGCATCTACGTGTGACGTAGGCGGTAATAGACGAGTGACGTCTACGGTAATAGACGAGTGGCGTCTATTACCGTAGACGGGAGGCGTATAGGGGTGATGTGACGGTGTTTGGCGGTCTGACAGGTGCATGTTTGGAGGTCTGACAAGTGCATGTTTGGAGGTCTGACAAGTGCATGTTTGGAGGTCTGA
>JAITWB010000074.1 GCA_031285525.1 Spirochaetaceae bacterium | reverse complement strand
CTGAGGCGTGATATTGCCCGGGCGTGTGTCCGGCAGGAAGAGCGGCAGGGAAGGAAGAATGCCCGGCTTACTCCGGCGGAGATAGGGGTTTTCTGCGCTTTGGGGCAGAAGGAGGAGGCGCTTTTTAGGGAGATTCTGAGCTATGAGCGAATGTCCGGGAGGGCTGCCCACAGTATACTCAAGACAGCCCGGACGATAGCGGATATGGCTGACAGCGGCGGGATAGGGGAGGAGCATCTGTTGGAAGCAGCCCAACACCGCCGCTGGGGGGATAATCCGCTGGAAGCGGCCTGTTACTCGTAGAGGATTGGCTGCAGCTCTTCGGTCCAGAAGCGGTCGGCTATTTTTATGCCCCCGGCGGTGCGGCCCAGCTTGCGGTCGTCCCGGGCTTTGCCGTGAAAGTCGCTTCCTGCGGTGACGAACATTCCTGACTGGCGGGCCATAAACTCAAGGCGGCGGCATTGGTTTTCCTTTACTGCGGGGTGCCATGCCTCGATGCCGACGATTCCCCGTTCATGCAGTTCTGGGATGACCTTTTCCAGCCGTCCCCAGGAGATGTATAGCGAAAGGGGGTGCGCCAGGACGGGAATACCTCCGGAAGCCTTTATTGCGTTGATGGCTTCGTCGAGGTCTGCCCCGGTACGGCGCACATGAATGGGGCGTCCCTGTCCAAGGTATTTGTCAAAGGCCTTTTGCCTGTTCCTTACTGTGCCGTTGCGGACGAGCCATTCCGCAAAATGGGGTCTTCCGATATTCCGGGAACCTGCAATGGCTTCAATATCGCCGAGGGAGACAGTGAAACCGGCTGCCTGCATCTTTTCGATCATCAGTGAGTTGCGGTTGAGCCGATCTGCTGCAAGCACTGAGAGAAGAGCAGAGAGTCCTTCGCCGGAAGGGTTGATTCCGAGACCGAGGAGGTGAAATTCCCCGGTAGGACAGTTTATGCTCAGTTCCACGCCGGGAACGCATTGAATCGAGTTGTCCGCCGCAGCCTTAAGGGCTCCAGGAAGTCCGTCCACCGTATCGTGATCTGTGAGGGCGATGACAGAAATGCCCAGAGATGCGGCAAAGGCCATGAGTTCACTGGGTGAATAGGAGCCGTCGGAGGCTGTCGAGTGGGTATGTAAGTCCACCATGATAATTTATATAGCATAATATCTGGTATTATGATATACTATATATATATTTACCGTGAGTGGGGAGCATAATGCCAAAAGCGATCCAGTATACAAATAATTCTGTTATTTACTTTGAAAATAATACTAATATAGACGATAGAATTTTTATCCTTCAAAGGGGTAAGGTCAACCTGGTTTCTACTGATATAGAGACAGGACAACTCATAACCGAATCCATCAATGAGGGTGAGTGTTTCGGCGTAAAGTCGGCAATCGGTCATTTTCCCCGAGAGGAGACTGCCCGGGTTGTCTCAGATTCACAGGTTCTTGTCCTGTCTATTCAGGAATTCGAGAAACTTGCCACGGATAACGGTAAGATAATTATAAAGATGCTTAAGGTTTTTTCAAATCAGCTCAGGGTTATTCACAAGAAAACCCAAGCGGTACTGAACAGCAAGCAGGCGATGCTGCCCGAAGAAGGGATGCTCGCCGTTGCGGAAGGTTTTTTGAATGACCGGAATTTTTCCGCCGCCTACGATGTGTGTACCCGTTTCTTTTGCCTTTTCAAAAACAGCCCCCTTACAGAAAAAGCTGCCCGTATTTACAGTCAGGCAAAGGCGAAAGTAGGTATGAGCGGGGTAACCCGCAGTGTCAAACATGCTGGTTCTTCCGAAAATGCTCCCGAAGGGGCATCCTGGAATTCATTCACCCTCCGGGGTTTCTCCCGGTTTGCAAAGAAATATTCCCCCGGGGATCTTATCTTTTCGGAATTTGAACCGGGACATACCTTTTACCTTATTCAGTCTGGACGCATTCAGTTGATGAAGTATGTTAAAGGGGTGACAAAGAATCTCGATATCCTCTATCCTTCTGAAATTTTTGGGGAAATGGCTGTTATGGAGAATTCTCCCCGATCCGCCACTGCTCTCGCCCTTGACGAGGTGGAGGTGCTTGAATTCAATAAGGAAAACTTTGAAACTCTGATACTCGGCACTCCTCAGATTGCGATACGGCTCCTCAAAATGTTCTGCAAACGCATTTACGATCAGAAGCGGCGTTTCAAGACCCTGGTTATTCAAGATATGCAGGCTCGGGTGGGAGACGTATTTCTGATGCTGGATGAAACCGAGCTTTCACCTCAGCGGAACGAATTTAATCAAAGGTTCGACATAACCATACAGGATATAGCTCACTGGGCGGGACTCTCCGCCGAAGCAGTTACCGACGAGATAAATCGTTTTCTCGATAAGCGGAAGATCGAAGTCTATGCAGACTATATGATCGTAAAAAGCATGGGCGATATGCGCCGTTTCGTGGAGTCCAAACGGAATAAGAAGTAGGTATGAGATTTTGTTTTATCAGGGCTGCTGCTGCGGCTCCCCGCATACAGATAGGAAATTGCGGTCACAACACAGAAGAGATCCTCTCTCTTATGAAGGAAGCTGAAAAGCGTGAGGCTTCTCTCGTTGTCTTTCCCGAACTCTGCATCACCGGATACACCTGCGGCGATCTTTTTCTCAATGCTGCCCTTCAGCGGGAGGCGTTGCAGGGGCTCTCAGAGATTGCGGCGGCGACAGCAAATCTGCATCTGATAGTTCTTGTAGGTCTTCCCTTTGCCGACCGGGGGACGCTATACAACACCGCAGCCATACTGGCGGAGGGGCGGGTTCTTGCCCTTATTCCCAAAACAACGATCCCCAACTACGGCGGGTTCTCTGAGCGCCGTTGGTTTGCTCCTGCCTTCTCCGGGATACGCCGGGTACGGTTTCCGGTAAGCGGGCTTCCCGGTTCCTCAGCGGCTATTCCCTTCGGGACGTCCATACTGATCAGGGACAGTGAAAATGCAGGTATAGCTCTTGCAGTTGAGATAGGCGAAGATTTCTCTGCGCCTCTGCCTCCTTCCGCCGGTCACGCTCTCGCAGGGGCGACCCTCATCGTAAACCTCTCAGCCAGCGCCGAAGCCGTTGGTAAGGCGGACTATCGCCGTACTCTGGTAACAGCTCACTCCGGCAGGCTTGGAGCGGCCTATATCTGTGCCGCCTGCGGAACGGGAGAGTCTACCACAGACCGGGTCTTCTCCGGCCGGCACTTTATTGCAGAAAACGGCGTAGTGTTGAACCAGGGAGAACCCTTTTCGCCTTTCATGGTATCCGCAGATATCGATGCGGAACGGCTGGTACAGGAGCGTCTCCGCACTGGGATGTGTTCCGCAGATAATACAAACCTTTCCGCTCAAGCGTATGAAGAGATATACATCCCCTTCCGTAAGGCGGAAAAACCGCTCTTTAGGTATATCGATCCCCTCCCCTTTATTCCTTCTGGTGAGGAGGCGCTGGCGAAGACGTGCGAAGAGGTACTTACTGTTCAGGCTGAAGGGCTGATGCAGCGGCTCCGCTGTACGAAGGCTAAAGATGCGGTTATAGGTATATCCGGCGGACTCGACTCGACCTTGGCGCTTCTCGTGACGGTGAGAGCCTTTGATCGGCTCGGGCTGGACCGGGAGGGTATTCACGCTGTTACCATGCCTGCCTTCGGCACGAGTGATCGCACATACCGGAACGCTCAAAGTCTGATGGCTTCGCTGGGGATCACGGTCAAGGAAATATCCATCCGCAATGCAGTTCTCAGTCACTTTGAAGACATAGGTCACGATCCTTCGATACACAATGCGGTATACGAAAACGCCCAGGCACGGGAGCGTACCCAGGTTCTGATGGACATTGCCAACGGCTGCAACGGCCCGGTGATAGGAACCGGAGACCTTTCGGAACTCGCTCTGGGCTGGGCGACCTATAACGGCGATCATATGTCCATGTACGGGGTAAATGCCTCGATCCCCAAAACCCTTGTGTACCATCTGACCGCCCACTGCCTGCGGAACCCTGAGCGCTGGGCTGCAGCAGACTTCCTCGATCAATTCGTCCGCACCCTCACGGACATCCTCGACAC
>JAITWB010000072.1 GCA_031285525.1 Spirochaetaceae bacterium | reverse complement strand
CGGTAGGAGCCGGGCTTGAGGAACATATCCGGGGTTTTATACACAAAACGCTTCTGGTCAGCTCCATCCCGGGACAGCGAAAACACCCGTACTCCGTCCTGTACCTCAGGAATCGCATCTCCGTCATTTACAAAGAAAAAAGCGCGGAAGGGCATATCCGGCATAAAGGTCGCCGACGGCACAGACATGGAAACACTCACCGGTGTATACCAGGAACGCAGAATCGTCCGGTGTACAAGCCCGTACTTCCATGCGGCAAAACCGCCGATACACAACAGAATAGCGCCCACCGAAATCAGTACCGCAAGAAGCGCCGTCGGTTTGCGGTGCACATACACCGGTTCCTCGATCTTGTCGGTTATCATATTCCGAACCATAGCAGTGCGGATATCCCGTAAAGAATAACGCTTGAGATGACCCCGGATAGCGCGGATAATACTTTCGGTGCTTTGAAAGCGCTTCTTTGGGTCAGGGCGGATCATCTTTCGGATGAGACGGCAGACTGTCGGGGAAATACTCGTGTTAATCTTCTCAGGCGGGGTATACTTTCCCTTCTGTATAGTGGTGATGGTTTCAGGTGAAAAGGTTCCCGGATAGGGTTTTCCTCCGGTGACCATCTCATAAAGCATAATCCCAAGAGCATATATGTCCGCTCGCTTGTCAACGCTCTTGCTGTCAGCAAACTGCTCCGGGGGCATATACGCAGGGGTACCCAAGGTCATCCCTGCCTGGGTAAGACCGCTTTCGTCCTCCGCATCGGAGGCGGCGATCCCGAAATCCGCCAGTTTTATCTCACCCTTCTTAGAAATAAGGATGTTTCCCGGCTTGATATCCCGGTGCACAACCCCGTGATCGTGGGCGTATTTAAGACCGAGACAGGCATCGTGGAGGATTAGCAGCGCCATCTCGTTGGAAAAGGTTTTCTTTTTTTTCAGCAGCACATCCAGGGACATGCCGTCCACAAATTCGAGGACGATATAGTGATAAGAGCCTTCGGTAAAATAGTCATACATATGAACGATATGTTCATTATTCATGTCCAAGAGGATTTGCGCTTCCCGCTTAAACCGCTCTTTTACCGCTGAGTTGCCCCGGATGGTGAGTTTCTTTATAACCACCTGACGGCGAAGGGTGGGATGCACTGCCTTATAGACAGCCCCCATGCCGCCCCGTGCTATCAATGAGAGAATCTTATATTTTCCAATCGTTTCAGGCAGATCTGCCATGCCTACGCTCCTGATTCTATAGGTTTAATGTCTGTTTCCGGATCGAATCTCCGATCCGCCGGGACAACCGCCACGGCTTGACTGCGGGGGTTATGAATCTGCACGAACATATTCTCCGCCCGCAGTGAAAAGGCGCCCGTTACCGGGCGATGTCCGCCAAAGTACTGGGCATCCGGCACCGAGGGAAGGTACTCGGCAAGCATTTCTGCCACACTGCCTGCGGCTGCGGCTCCGTTGTCCGTCCAAGTGAGACCCAGCGCTACCTGAGGAAGGAGCCGTGTATTGACAAGCTCAATTTTTGAGTAAAAACGGGCAGGCTCTGCGTGGGAGGCGATAAACCGCTCCCCTACGGCGCAGAAGGGAAAACTTTTTTCCAGACGGGCATAGGTTTTGAGGAACCGCTGTCCATATTGGCGGACGACGAAATCCCGAACCATTATCCCCTCTTCGGCATACTTGCGAAAGGGATGATTACCGTCCCCTTCTTCGTTCAGAATATTCTCATGGTTACCCTTGAGAAAATGGACATATTGCGGGAAAGCGCATTTACACCGCAGGATCATTTCCATGAGGGCAAAGTTTTCAGCCATTTCTTCCATCATCGGAGGACTTACCGGGTTTCCATTAAGAAATTCAGTATAAGACTGCTCCCAACGCTCCTGAGCCCGGCCTTCCCCATGAAAGGCGTCCCCCAGACAGAGGAGCCGTGCTGTCCCGTCTGCGAGGGCATCGAGGAGAATTTTCCCGGGACATAGCGGGTATTCCAGAATTGCAAGGAAGAACTCCCTGCGCCCGTGGAGGTCAGGAACGATAACGGTAGGTATTCCCTCGGTAAAGAGGAGCAAGCCCCCGGAAAGCCCCTTTCGATCCAACGGACGGAGCTTGAGCGGTTCATGGCGCATTATATCCGCCGCCTCTGTAACAAGGTCGAGATATGACTCCCCTTGAGGAATCTCCCGGCGAGAGGATATGGTTCTCAGATCGTTCAGAAGCGGGTTCAATAGATGTTCCGTTTTAGGGGCAAACGCCGATTAAGCGATAACCAGGTTTATCTTTCCGATAGTAATCGTATCGTTCGGATTCAGCTTGACGTACTTATCCCCTGGAATCTTCTGCCCATTGAGCAGGGTTCCGTTGGTACTCTCCAGATCTTTCACAAAATAATCATCTTTGATCTTTTGGATAAAGGCGTGATACCTGCTGGCAAGCTTGCTGTCTATGACTACGTTGTTATCAGAAGCCCGCCCGATGGTGATCTTACTCACAATCTGGATCTTGTTGTTATTGAACATAAGGTATGAAACCCGTTCATTCGTTATAATCGCATCAAGCCGCTGCCCGACAGCGCTGGTACTTATAATAGTAGTATCCTGCATACCCTTTACTATATCTCCTTTTAGGTCAATTTGCAATGAGAAAATACAATCTACTCTGCACAACTCACTTATACCATACAGTCTTTTTTCAGAAATATCAGTTTTTTACAAAAAAAGCATACAATTCGCCACCTATCTTCCTTTTCCCATTTATCCCTTCTCATTACTCTTTTTCCCCATCAGCCCCACAAGCACAAAAAGCCCTATAAGCATGACCGTAAAAATAACTACCCCCGATACAAGACCATATTGAGGAAAAACAAACAACAGCGCCCCCAGCAGTGCAAGCAGCATTCCCAGAACCAACACACCCTGCCGGACAAGGCGTCCCACAGCTTCAAGGTTGTAGGGTCCGCTCTCATCCTTTGCCAGAGTACCAGTGCCGGGAAGCTGGATAGTTGTTCCCTTAAGAGCAAGAATTACTCCCAAGAGGATACATGCAATTCCAATGCTAAAAAACAGTATAGATCCGATCATGGTAGTTCCTTTATTTCAGTTTTTTCTTGAAAGCCGTTATAGTCAGCGCATCAGAGAGCTGCTCCATGCGGCTTATTTCGAGTATCAGGGGCTTGAGCTTTCCTACAGTCTTGGATTGAAAAAACGCCCTTTTAAGTCCATCGTCGATGTCCAGTTCTGCGATATCCTGCCCATTTTTTTCGGTAAAAAAGAAGCTGAGCCGGAAATGCCCTTCCCAAACGGAAAGCCACACAACTGTTTTCTTCTTATACTGAATCTTACAGAGCCACGCCTTGCCATCGTTGTAATATCGCCATTCGGGAAGGAGGGAGTGCTCCTCGCCGGTGATAGTTTTCATGAATTCCTCATATACCGGAAAAACACCGCCAAGAGCATTTTCAAGTACCCCGTCATCGGGAAAGAGATCCACATCTTTGAGTAACTGTTCAGCCATAGTACACCTCCAGAGAACATTCCCGTACCGCTATTACAACGGCTTATTATCTACTATAATACAGAAATTGTATATCTCATTGTCAATGCAAGGAGCCTGTATTTTTTATGGATGAAACGATAGAGAATAACGCCGCAGATAAAAAGCTGTTGTGGACAGTATTGAGTATCAATTTCTGTGTATTCGCCGTTGAAATGACAGCAGGTTTAATTACTCACTCAATGGGACTTGTGGCAGATTCGCTGGATGAACTGGCTGACGCATTGGTATATGCGCTTAGTATTTACGCCATTACAGGTACGGTGATTGTAAAGAAACGAATTGCCCGCTCAAGCGGTGTGCTTCAACTTGCACTTGCTTTATGGGGAT
This sequence comes from Spirochaetaceae bacterium, assembly GCA_031285525.1. The sequence goes on along the minus strand of JAITWB010000072.1, from coordinate 2,063 downwards.
TCGTTGAAATCCTGCGCCGCTTTATCGGAGATGAACCTGCGCCGAATTTCATTGTAATGATTGCCTTGTCCTGTGTCGCACTCGCAGGCAATAGCGCTTCGCTGTATTTCCTCAGTAAGTCTAAAACACAGGAAGTCCATATCAAGGCAACACAAATATTTACGTCGAATGATGTTATTGTCAACATTGGCGTAATTGCCGCCGCTGTTTTAGTCGCAGTTTTCCAAAACAAAATCCCTGACCTTGTAATTGGCGCAATTGTATTTTCGATTGTTCTTCGAGGGGCTGTTGCGATTTTTAAGCTATCGAAATAAACGATTTTTTATGTACCAGTCAACGTAAGGAGAGACTATCTATGACAGAAAAAGAGAAGATGATAGCCGAGCAGCCCTATAACTCCATGGAAGAGGAACTGGTGAGGGAGCGGCTGGAAGCAAAAAAGGCGCTGTATCGGTATAACAACCTTCCCCCCGAAGAGATGGTACAGGGATTCGAAATACTGCGAAAACTCTTTGGAAAAACAGGAAACTCCTTTTGGATAGAGCAGCCCTTCCGATGCGATTACGGGTATACGATTTCCATAGGCGAAAATTTCTACGCAAACTACAACTGTATCATCCTCGACAGCGCTCCCGTTACCATCGGGAATAATGTCATGCTCGCCCCGAATGTGGGCATATATACAGCGGGACACCCCCTCCATTTTGAACCCCGAATTGCAGGCATCGAATACGGCATATCCGTCACCATCGGCGACAATGTATGGATCGGTGCCGGGGCTATTATTCTTCCCGGCGTTACCATCGGGTCGAACAGCGTTATCGGTGCGGGAAGCGTCGTAACGAAGGATATTCCCTCGGGAGTACTGGCGGCAGGGAACCCCTGTAAGGTATTACGGGTAATCCCTGAGGAAGAGCGGGAATATTACTTTCGTAACAGAAAACTGCCGGAGTAGTTCTTTTTATTCGTAGCGAGGGTTTAATACCCGAGTCTAACCACCTTATGAGAACAACATACCCATGAGCAAGCTCATGGGTATGTTGATTCGTTTTTCTGAGCATTAGTAATAGCCTTCACCGCACGATCAAAGTCACTCTCCAACTGCTTCATCTCACGGATGGCGATAATTACATCAAGGTTATAGTGGCTAATATTACGTTTTACCTGCCGCTTGCCCTCAGTTTGAACTAACAAGAAATCCTTGTGGGTTGCCATTTCATTGAGTTCGCCGTCTTTGAATATGCTATCAATATGCTGACTTATATTTTGTTGAGTGGTGTCATAGATTTCAGCAATCTGATTCTGAGTAAGCCACAGATCGTCATCTGAAAAACGCACGGATACCCGTGTGATATTATTTTCATCTTGATAGAGAACAATGCTGTTTTCAGAGTGTTTATTCATTTCTCACCGCCTTCTCTTAATGAGCCTGTTAACAATGGGCGAATTGTAATTCATTGCGGGATATCATAGATCAGTCTGCTTTTCAACGAAAGAACAATTTCCCTTCTTTTTAAGAAGCCAAAATGTTTCTTCCGAGGACAGATCCTTATTGGCATTCCCGTTAAAGGTCACTTCCCGGTACAGATACCGATTATGGGTGAGAATGAATAATTGCTTAATGGGACTTCCGTTTTCACGAACATCTTGAATGAGTTCTTTTATGAGGGCGCTGACGATACACAGTCCATTCTCATCAAGGTTTGAAACCGGATCATCTATCACCACGATTTTGTCGTTGTCTATCCCGGTTTCACTCTGACTGCCTTTGAGCAAAAAATAAAAATAGAGAAAGGTTAACAAACTCTTTTCGCCTTCGCTTAATGTGTTCGCCGCATCGGTACCATCTTCCCTGATAAGGGTATAGGTATGAGGTTCATTTCCCAGGGCAAGTTTGAAATTCGTAAAACCAAATGTGTCCAGCAAGCGGTTGATTCCATCCCGTGTCGGAACGATGCTGGTAGTTTGCTTTTCCAGTTCCTGCAATTCCGCTTCTTTCTGCATTTTTTCGGTGTTCTTTGAATCGATTTGAGCGGTAATGTTATTGATTGCGCTTTCCAGAG
>JAITWB010000220.1 GCA_031285525.1 Spirochaetaceae bacterium | reverse complement strand
CTTATCAAGGAGTATCAGGGGAAGATACATACCACTCTGACCGCAGAGAAGGAAAATCCGAATCCCTATAAAAAACTTCCCGTTCCGCCGACAGGAGCCGTTTTTAACCTGTCTGTGTGAATAGTACTCAGATGAGCTCTCCCCTCGACAGCGTCTGTATGAGAGATTCCGTAATTTCGCTGACAGATTTACCTTCTGTTTGTTCTGTCCATTCTGCAAATGAAGCATATTCTTTTGTACGCGCCGTGTAATAGCTGTGAAAAATCGCTGCAATCTCTTCGCTGTTTTGCGGGTTTTGACTGGTGATATAGGCGGGGTATCGGCCGTCCCGTTCTGCGCTGGCGGTTATCCGTTCCATGAGCAGTTCTTCCGGGGCGGAGAGATATACAAAGAGTCCGTTATTCAGCGCTGTGATAGCGGCTTCGTTATCGCAGAAGCCTCCGCCAGCGGCGATTACCGCTGAGATGGTACTTCCTGGATTGTCCTTCAATTCTTCCGCCAGCTGCCGGGCTGCCTCGGCTTCTGAGGACTGCATGAGGGATGGGCCGCCCTGGTCGTAGAGTTCCCTGGGGGTCTTTCCCGAGCAGGCGGTGATCCGGTCATCGATATCAAAAAAGGGCAGTTCCAGCCGTTCTGAGAGAGCCTTTCCGATGGTGGATTTTCCGCAGTGTTTCATTCCGATTAATACGACGAATTTTATCTCCATAATAGGTGTATTCTTGCATATTTTTGATTTGTTTTCTATTGATATGTGGTATACTGTAGGTAATATAGAGGGGGATTACAATATGGCTAATCAGTTTTTGGCATTTATGCTTGATGGTTCCCGATACGCTGTTGAAGTGTATCAGGTACAGGAAGTCCTGGAGTATACAGCGATAACGAAGGTTCCCTGTGCGGCTTCTTTTGTGGAGGGGCTTATCAACTCCCGTGGTCAGGGAATTTCTGTGGTCAATCTGAGAAAGAAGTTTGGCCTTCCTGAGATCGATGTGAACAAGGATACCCGTATTATTGTTATCGAGATACAGAACGAGAATGATACGATAATCTTTGGAGCCATAGCCGATTCCGTGCAGGAGGTTATCGACCTCGACGAGAATGAGATCGAGAAGCCGCCGAAGTTCGGTAATGCGGTTGCCACCGAGTTTATCAGGGGGATCGGAAAGCGGGACGACGAGTTTATGATCATCCTCGATGTGAGTAAGATTTTCTCCTCCGATGAGATGTCTGCTCTTGAGGGAGCGGGGCAGCAGGAACCCAGCAGCAGCCAGGCGGTATAGTCAGGGGGCGGCACAGATGGCGCAGTTGCAGCAGTTGTGCTGCCGCAGCTATGCCGCTGGCGTAACCACCAAGCTGCGATTACAACCAGACTGCGGTAACAGTCTGGTTGTAATCGCAGTTACAGGTCAAGAACCCGCCGGTTTCCGTCGTGCGCACCGGAGCAGCGAAATGATGTATCTGCACCGTTCTCCGTCTTCTGAGCTGAGAAAGATCAGTGAGCCCTCCTTGAGCTTTTTGCCGAGCTGGGTGAGCATGTTGTAGATACCCTGTGCCCCATTTGTGTCAGTATTCTGCGGCAGGGGACGGCAGGGGTAATGAAAAATGTCACAGCCGATGAGCCGAAAAAGCAGTTTCCAGTCGAGTCCGGCAAAGCGCTGGTTCAGTTCATCTTCTTCCATAAGAATCACTATCCCTGAGGGGGTTTTCTTCCGGTAATAGAGGAACATTTCCATGATTCCCCAGAATCCCATTCTTTCATAGGAAGGTATTACGCCGATATATACCTTCTGACCGTGCAGTGATACTTCTTTGAGCGGTCGATACATATTCTTACCCATCAGAAAGCTCATCTTTTGTCAGATACTCGTAATTCAGGCTGAGCTGAATCACCGCATCGTCGATAATGCAGGCGAGCCCTCCGCAGGTTTCGGAGACTCTCAGGGCTTCATCCGGAGCATAGTGGCTCAGCAGATCGGAAACCGCAGAGAGTTTGCAGAGGGCGGCGATGAAATCTGCACCGGGAAAATCGGCGGAGATACATTCTGTGCAGGAAACAGCACTGTTTTCTTTTTCCATTGATAACCTCACTTATTGTTGTATTGTCTACTATTATAATTGGGGAAAACCGATGGTTTTCAGTAAAAAAAAGAGATTTTTTTTATATTTTTTCTGTTTCTTCCTGTTTCCTCTTGACCTTGTTGTGTAAGTTTTTATACTCATATAAGAGGTGGTGATATGAGCGGTGTTTCCGAGATTTTTGGGAGTATGGTTTTTAATAGAAAAGAGATGAAGGAGCGGCTTCCCAAGGATATCTATAGGGCGCTGAAGCAGACGATGAAAGAGGGGCTGCCCCTGAACAGCGCTGTTGCAGATGTGGTTGCCAATGCCATGAAGAACTGGGCTGTGGAGAAGGGCGCGACCCATTATACCCATTGGTTTCAGCCTATGACCGGTATTACCGCCGAGAAACACGATAGTTTTATCTCCCCCATGTCGGATGGGACGGTTATTATGGAGTTTTCCGGTAAGGAGCTCATAAAGGGAGAGCCCGACGCTTCCAGTTTTCCCTCCGGGGGATTGCGGGCAACCTTCGAGGCCCGGGGCTATACCGCCTGGGATCCCACCTCCGATGCCTTTGTGAAAGACGGGACGCTCTGTATTCCCAGCGTATTCTGCTCCTACGGGGATGAGGTGTTGGACAAGAAGACTCCCCTCCTCCGTTCAATGGAAACCCTGAACAGGGAGGCGCTGCGGATTCTCAGGCTCTTCGGGAATACGTCAGTTAAGCGGGTGGTTGCTACGGTGGGGGCGGAACAGGAGTATTTCCTCATCGATAAGGATATGTATAATAAGCGGAAGGATCTCTTCTACTGCGGGAGGACGCTCTTCGGCGCAAAGCCTCCCAAGGGGCAGGAGATGGAGGATCAATATTTTGGCGCCATTAAACCCCGGATCGCCGCTTTTATGAAGGAGCTCGACGAGGAGCTGTGGCGGCTGGGGATTCTGGCAAAGACGAAGCACAACGAGACTGCCCCGGCGCAACACGAGCTGGCGCCTTTTTTCTCTACCTCGAATATCGCCGCAGATCACAATCAGCTTACCATGGAGACCATGAAGAAGGTGGCAGACCGCCACGGGTTGGTCTGTCTGCTCCACGAAAAGCCCTTTGCAGGGGTGAACGGTTCGGGGAAGCATAATAACTGGTCCATTTCTACCGATACCCGGATGAATCTCCTGGAACCCGGGGATTCTCCCAGCGAGAACGCCCAGTTCCTGCTCTTCCTTGTGGCGGTGATCAAGGCGGTGGATGAGTATCAGGATCTGCTTCGGGTTTCTGTTGCCAGCGCAGGGAACGACCATCGTCTGGGGGCGCATGAGGCTCCTCCGGCGATTATTTCGATGTTCCTCGGGGATGAACTTACCGAGATACTGGAGTCTATCGAGGCGGGACGCCCTTGCGGGAAAAAGCAGAAGAGTGAGGTTCAGATAGGAGTGCAGGCGCTCCCTTCGTTCCCCAAAGATACGACAGACAGGAACCGGACGTCCCCCTTCGCCTTTACCGGGAATAAGTTTGAGTTCCGTATGCTCGGCTCTTCCGCTTCCATTTCGGGGGCGAATTTCGTTATCAATACTATCGCAGCGGAGGTGCTCTCCCGGTTTGCGGATGAGCTTGAAAAGGCTCCCGATTTTACCGATGCCCTGAACGGGTTGATAAAGCGTACCATCAGGGAGCATCGGCGTATCATTTTTAACGGGAATAATTACTCTCAAGACTGGGTCGAGGAAGCTGAACGCCGGGGTCTGCTCAATCTGAAATCGACTTCCGATGCGCTGCCCTGTTTTATCAGTGAAAAAAACATTGCCCTCTTTACCAGACACCATATCCTGTCGAAGGCGGAGATGATATCCCGGTATGAGATATTGATGGAAGGGTACTGCAAGATTCTGAACATCGAAGCGCTGACCATGATAGAGATGGTGCGCAAAGAGGTGATTCCCTCTGTATGTGCCTATACGAAAGAGTTGAGCGAGACAGCCCTTGCCAAGAAGAGCGTCCTCCCCGGTATCTGCTGCGAAGCCGAGGAAGCTCTGCTGCAAACACTGGCATCCTTGAGCGGTCAGGTCTA
>JAITWB010000154.1 GCA_031285525.1 Spirochaetaceae bacterium | reverse complement strand
GTTTGTTGTAAACCGGATTAAAACCACAGCGGCGGACTTTACCTACGGCAATCTTGATCAATCACTGGACAACACAATACAACCTGTTACAATTGATCCCGGTCCCGGAGTCGGTGAGGACAGCAGTGTCCTATATACAGGAGTATCTCCCACCTATTATCCCCAGTCTTCAAATCCTCCGCAAATCCCGGGCTCATTCAAAATAACCTTTAATACAGCCCAAACGGATACGCATACCGCTGAAACCGGACTGGAAGCGCCGGGGAAACTCGTCGTAAAAGCAAAAACACCCGATCCTGCTCCAACAGCATCTAAGACTGACATGACGTATACCAACTTTGAACAATATGCGGGAAAGGTAACAGAGGTCTCAATTATACACACAAGTGACGGCGGTCCTGCAATCAATATCAGGTATAATGATGAGCTAACGATTCCCCAAACTGCAGGCAGCTACACCGTAACCTTCGATGTTGCACCAGGAGTGTCACATGACCATTTGGGAACAACCGGTTTAATCGCACCTGATCCTCTTATCGTCTCCCTCAATCCTACCACAAACGCAGACTTTACCTACGGGCATTTTACTGATCAGACTGCTGATGCCGTAACAGGAGTCATAATCACACCAAAATCAGGCATGGTCGGCACCGTAAGCAATATCACCTATGGAAGCAGTCCAACTCCTCCGCAAACAGCAGGAAGCTATACCGTAACTTTTGACGCTGCAGCAACCGACTACTACGAAGCCGCACCCAGTTTAACAGCCCCTTCTCCGTTTATTGTAGCGGCACTTGAGGCAATTGTATTAACAGGCTTCACAGGAAATGATGCCGTAGTCGCCAACGAAGCAGCCTACGTAAACAATGCATGGGATTTCACCGGAAACCCGGGACAGGCAGGCTTTGACATTGGAAGCAGAATTACCAGAAACGGATACTCAAAGGTACTCATTGAAGGCTCCTCATCAGGTCCATTTACCGTAGAACTCAGCATTGACGGAATAACCCCAACACAAACCGAAACCCCGGTACAATTCACCAGCGGAAGACTGGAAATCCTCCTGGATCCCGGAGTCGTTGCCAACCGCGTTACCTTTGAAAACATTGAGAACGGCGGCGACATTATTATCACCAGCGAACTTCTCGATTTGGTGGATCGTACTCAGTTGTCTTCTATGGGACTATTAGACTCACTTCTCAAGCTTGTAAGTGACCTTGTCAGCGGTCTTGTTGGTATTATCACCGGTATATTCACCTCCGAAGAAGACAAGATCCAGCAGCTTCTGGACAGCCTTTTGGGACAAGTTCTGACCCCGGAGCTTGCAGCAGCCCTCAACCTCGATATAAACGATCCCCGGCTGACGCAATTCCGTGTAGGCTCTCCGTTACAGCTAACGATCACGAAAGTAACTTTTATGCCGTAATCAGTATATTCAACAAAATCACCGTATCCCCGCATTGTGAAATCCCCTGAACAGCCTGATCCTGGAGATACAGGAAAAGCAAAGGAAACACTGATGTAACCCCAATCATCAGTGTTTCCGCAAAGTTCAGGAGGTTTTCATGAAAAGAATATTCGGTATCGTTACCGCCGTCTCTACGGCAGCCATCCCTATGGCCGCCCTCTGCATGGCGGTTATCGTTGCAGGATTCGCCGGATGTGCAAAGAGTCAGGAAAAAGGGACAAAGCAGGTGGAGATCACCATCTGGACCCACGAAGATGTGAACAGAACCGCTCTGGAACAGCGGTATATTGCGGAATTCCAGGCCGCCAACCCTGAGATAAAGGTCAACTATGTTACCTATCCTTCGGGAAAGATAAAGGACATCCTGGTTGCCGCCTTTGCCGCCAACGAGGGACCGGACATCTTCAACCTGGAGATCAACGACTCCTATCCCTTTATCGCAAACGGCCGGGTCGCAGCGGTAGATCCCCTTTCTGCGGGATATAAAACTCATCAAGACATCATCAACGCATACATGAACGGAATGCTCGCTCCGGTGATCGAAGGAGGAAAGGTATACGGACTGCCCCTGGAACTGACCAACTGGTGCGTCTATCTAAACAAACAGATCCTTCGTGATGCAGGACTCGATCCGGAAAAGGACATCCCCCACACCTGGGAGGATATCATGGCGGTTTCGGAGAAGACAGCCCTCAGAAACGGCGAAATCATCACCCGCCGGGGCTTTGACTTCCGTTATCCCTACTACCTCATCAGCTGGCTGCCCATGGTGGAACAGCTCGGCGGAAAACTCATGACCGACGACGGCAAAACCGCCATCGTAAACGACCAAGCCTGGCTCAAAGCCCTCACCTTCATGCGGGACTTCGGCCCCTCCGGTAAAAACCTGGGTTCCCCCACCTACACCGACGCACGCAAGGTCTTCGACAACAACCAGAACGAAATCGCCATGTCCCTGAGCGGCCTCTATCAGGAACAGCGCATGGAAGCTCCTCGGCTATATGCTCAGCCACGGCGAAGAATATCTCAAAGAAGTCGCCATCATCCAGCCCACAAAGGCGGTATTCGACTCGGCAACCTTTAAGTCTATGCCCTACTCGGATGTGTTCAAATCGGACCTCGAAAAGGGAAGCATCGTCTACTACGCCGAGAACTCCCCCAAGATCAACACCCTCCTCAAAACAGTGGTGGAATCGGTGATGCTCTCCGGCGTCACCCCCGAGAAAGCGCTGGAAACCCTCAAACGGGATCTCCAGGCGGTGATAAACGAGAAATGAAGGGGAAAAAGGTAAAAAAGAGAAGGTAGAAATGAGGAAAGGACAATCTTTTTTCCCTTCTACTTTCTCATTCCTCTCTTTCTTTTCTCCCTTCTACCTTCTCTTTTCTCTTTTTTTATAGGAGATGCTATGCAAAAACGTGGATTCAAATTGACGTATGAAAAGAGGAAGGCGCTTTGGGGGTGGTATTTTACCCTGCCGGGATTGTTGTTCTTTGCGCTTTTTTCGTTTTATCCGATTATTAATGCCTGTATTACGAGTCTTTATAATAAGAAGCTGCTTTCCCTGAGGAAGCCTGATTTCGTGGGGCTTACGAATTACATACGGATACTGTCGGGGGCGGAATTCTGGAATTCCATGCGGGCGACGGCGGTGTTTACTCTGGGGTGCTTTATTCCGCTGGTCATCGTCTGCCTGATTCTGGCGGTGCTGATTACGGGACGGCGCAGGTTTAAGCGAGGGCTTCAGATGGTGCTCTACTCTCCTGCGGTGCTCTCATCCGTCGTGGCGGCGCTTATCTGGATGCTCCTCTTCGATCCTCGGGGGATAATGAACCAGGCGATGAATTTCATTATTGGCTCAGAAGGGGTTGACCATAAATGGCTCGCCGATTCGGTGATGGTGCAGGTTTCGACGATCCTGGTCTATTTCTGGAAGTATGTCGGCTACTACACGATTCTCTATATTACCGGAATCGGGAAGATACCGGCAACGGTCTATGAAGCCGCTACCATCGACGGAGCAGGGAGCTGGCAGTGCTTTAGGCTGATTACCGTGCCCCTGCTCAAGCCGACCACGGTGATGGTTTCGATTATGGCGATGATTCAGTGTCTCAAGACATTCAGCACCCAGTACCTGTTTACCCAAAGCGGAGCGCCTCTGGGACCTATCAATGTCATCACCCTGAATATCTACAATACCGCCATGCGGGATCTCGCCATAAGCAGGGCAAGCGTCATGAGCGTCATCCTGTTCCTCATCATGCTGCTGTTGACAACGCTCCAGATGCGGCTCACCAAGAGCGACGATGTTACCTTTTAAGGGGGATGTAATGACGAAGTTACGTGTCGGTGCAATATGGCTTATTCTGGGCTTCTTTTCCGCTCTTATTCTGATTCCCCTTGTTTTCATGGCAACGGCGAGCTTTATGAGAGCCATCGATATCATGAAGATGCCCTATAACTGGATACCCAGAGAATTCTTTTTTGAGAACTATATCCGAGCCTTTGCAGGGAATGACAACAAGTATACCTATCTGCGCAGCAATTCTCCATTTACCCCGGAGACTCATCATCAGGGGAAACAAAGCCGATAAATTCATCCCAAGACTCAAATAAATACCGATTGAACATGAACCGCATCCCTGCAAAAAACTCAT
>JAITWB010000023.1 GCA_031285525.1 Spirochaetaceae bacterium | reverse complement strand
GGAAGGGGGCATGGACGACATGGAACTCTGGAACACCCTCTACAGCGAAACCGTGAGAAGGAACAGAATCACAGCCCACGGCCCTGAATACTTCGCCCCCCTCTTCGGAAACGAAGGTTCCAACGCCTCGGTAAGCCTCCTCATTGCCGAAGCAGGAAAGAAACCGCTGGCGGCGATGTTCCTGTCAGTATCCTCGGATCAGGCAACCTATCTCTATGGGGCTTCCTCGGATTGTCAGAGAAACTCCATGGCGCCCTATGCGCTCCAATGGAACGCAATCCGCAAGGCAAAGGAAGCCCACTGCACGAGCTATGACATGTTCGGGGTGTCCCCCACTGCGGACCCGGCGCATCCCATGTACGGACTCTACCGGTTCAAGCGGGGTTTCGGCGGCAGGATGCTTCACCGCCAGGGCGCCTGGGACTACCCCTATGATCAACATGCCTACACCCAATTCCTTGGTGCGGAGTTCTCAGCGGCAGGGTTTAACGTCTAGCCCTGCCAGCGCCGAAACCGGGGAAGCAGTCAAAGCCTTCCTTCAACCCTTTGCAGTCAACCGATAAGCAGACGGGGACTGATGATACTTTTGCCGGAATATCCGCTCGAAGTAGCTGACGTCCCCGATACCTACCCGCTCGGCGATCTCCGCCACCGGGAGGTAGGTATTGTTCAACAGTGCCGAAGCGATTCTGAGCCGCAGATCGATAAGATACGCAATGGCGGTCATGCCGGTTTCGCTCTTGAACCGCTCGTTCAAACTGGTACGGTTTGTGCCGAACTCACGAGCCAGATCATTCAGAGATAGTTTGGAATAGTAGTTACGCATAATAAAATCGAGGACTGGACTGAACTCCGGCGACACATGGAGGGCGGGGAAACCGCTGATTCCGTCTCCGTTCTTTTCAGCCTCTGTGTCCCGCAGCCGGGCTATCAGAAACAGCAGTTCCGCCAGATATGACTTAAAGAGACAGGGCCACCATGTGGTAGCCTGAATATCAAGCTGTTCCCGGACATGCTCCATAAGGCTGCGAACCCGCAGAGCGGTTTCAGGACTCAGGTGATTAAACAGGAACTGTAACTCCTGCCAGATAAAAACCCGAACCAGCAGGCGGTTTTCCACAGACTCCGGGATGACATCATCGGAGAGATCCCGGATATTCTCCATATCGAGCTTTGGATTTATCGCACCGGGGTGAAAATAGAGCGCCCAGAGAGGCCCTGCTATCTCCCCGCTGGTAAAAACCTGGGTTTCGTTCAAACAGATAAGGCAGGGAGCTATCCAGCGGTAGGTCCTTCCGTCTATATCACATACTCCCGCCCCGGATTCGATATAGAAAACCTTGAATCTATCAGGAACAGTCTCTTCTTGACGGAATTTGTCTTCATACAACCTAACTCTGATAGGTTCCGTCCATGGCTTTCCCAACCTGAGTCCATCGGTACTATACAACATATCACCCATGTATTTTAGTATATCACAAGCCCTCAGAAATCTTCAACCGACATTGACAAATCCGATCAAGACCTGTATAGTTAACATATCAGATAAAGAAATCTGACAAACAAGCTGAAAGGCTTCTACTTTGTGAATAACGACCGAAAAAAGGGATTATATCAAACACATAAGTGTCCCTTTGAGTAGGTCATTTTTTTATGGTAGGTAAACGTGGAAACTACAATAATGATTGACGGGGCTTTTATTCGCAAAAAATTCTCTGTTGCTTTCAAGCGAGCCATTACAGCTGTTGATCTGCAACAAATTGTCTTAAAAATTCTTCAACTTCTAAACTTGCCCCATGTTAAATACCGAGCATATTTTTATGATTGTAAGCCCTGTGACACAAAAACCTCTCTCCCTATATCTCATACCGCCTATAACTTTGAGACGACTCCACAATATCAATCAGGACAGATGTTGATAAGAGAAATAAAAATGCTTCCCTTTTTTGCTGTCCGAGAAGGCACACTGTCCTTTCATGGATGGACTCTCAAGGAAAAATGTTATGGGCAAAATCCTCTTGACGACAGTTGTTTCAAACCTAACCTGAAACAAAAGGGAGTCGATATCAAAATAGGGTTGGATGTCGCTTGGGTTAGTTTTAATCATATTGCAGATAATATTGTCATGATAACCGGAGATTCAGATTTTGTACCCATAATCAAGACAGCCCGACGTAATGGTGTTTTTGTGTATTTATTTACGTTAGCTCATAATGTAAAAAAAGAACTACTTGAGAATGCTGATGTTGTGGAAGAATTATCTATCAAGTCACTTTTTGAGACTCCAACACTATAAAACACCATCCCCAGATTGCCGGGTCTGAAAGGAGTACCATTACATGAGAATTCACCATTCAAAAGAAGATTACCTTGAAGCAATCCTCGTATTGGGCGAAAAAAAGCCCTTTATTCGATCCATCGATGTGGCGGAATTTTTCGGTTACTCAAAACCCAGCATCAGCCGGGCGGTAACCCTCCTTCAGGAAGACGGCTTTATCGAGTTTGACGAAAACAAACACATCAGCCTCACAGAACAGGGACAGAGCATCGCCGCCAAGGTCTACGAAAAACACACCTTCTTTAGGGAACTTTTGGAACAGGCAGGAGTAGATAGGGAAACAGCCGCCGCTGATGCGTGCAGAATCGAACACGCCATCAGCAACGAGTCCTTTGATAAACTCAAAACGGCCTTCGCCTTACAGCGAAAAGAAGCCGATACCCTTTAAAATCCGTCTTCTAAAAAGCAGGTAAAACACCGCTGTCGGGACAAAGCCTATTACCAGCGCCGCAAAATGCCTTCCCCAATAGGACGCTATCCAATAGGGATTAAACCATTGGATTCCCACAGATACGGATTTAATCCTTCTGCTCAGCGTGATAATATCCACGAATATATATTCATTCCATATAATCGGAACCACCCACAACGCCGTTGTTACCGCCGCGGGAGCGGAGAGGGGCAGGATGATAAGGAAAAATATCTTCAAATATCCGGCTCCGTCTATACGGGCATTGTCTATCAACTCCTGAGGAATACCCCGAATATAGGCCGTTCCCAGATACACCCCGAGGGAAAGGCTCGTCCCGATATAGGGAATCACGATTCCAGCCCGGGTATCATACAAGCCCACCGCATTAACCAGCAAAAACAGGGGAATCATCAGGGTTTGCAGTGACACCAGCAATCCCAAAATAAAACTGCCATGAAGAAACTTCGTCGCCTTGCCGGGAATCTTCGCAAAGGCAAAGGCCGCCATAAACCCGAAGATAATAACACAGATAGTCGAAATCGCCGTATACAGAATCCCGTTGGGAAACAATATCTCAAAATGCGCCGACCTCCACACAAACTCATAGTTACCGGTATACAAGCCCCGGGGAAGGGAGAAATGACTCCCCCGCAAATACTCCTGAGACGTTTTAAAGGACTGCAAAATGAGCCAAAGAATCGGAAACACCGCCATCACCGTAAACACCGCCATGATTGCATAAAACAACACCTTCAATACAACAATGCGTTTATCTTTTGCCCGAACATCAGCCATAGCCCGCCCTCCTATAACAGGACTATATCATACGGAAGACAAAAAAAGACGACCTACAGACAAGTACTGTAAATCGTCTTAATTCTATTGCAAATAATACAACACCTGCTAATTGCTCACTGCCCCCTGCTCTCTGCTATCCTCTCCTTCACCTGCGCCATGGCATCCTCGTACTGAGCCTTGAGGGCGGTGATATTCCTGTCCAGATGCTGCATAAACTCCGGATCCTGCTCAGGCTGCAAGCG
>JAITWB010000010.1 GCA_031285525.1 Spirochaetaceae bacterium | reverse complement strand
CTGGAAGCCATCACCGAGGACATCGTCACCGAGCTGGACTCCAAACTCCGGGACGCAGGCTACTCCTCTCAAGCCCACGGCAGGGCGGAACAGGCGGTGGCAGAACTCTTAGGCCAACTCAAAGTCGTTGCTTCGGGACGGAAAAACATCTTCTCCGACTTTGCCTCTGTTGTATCCCCCTCGGAGGACGAAACCCGCCGGTTCGCGGATAACGCCGTCTCCTCCTTCACAGAGATAGAATCCCTCCTCGGCAAGCTTGAGGAAACCATAACCGAATACAAGCGCTCCTCCCCGGGCTTTATCGATGAATTCCTCTCACCCGAAGGTATCATCACCAAGAAACGTTCCCTCGATCAGGGTATTCAGGAGAACCGCAACCGCATCGCCGAAAAACGGGAGTATATCAACTCCCTCCGCTCGGAGAACTCAGCCTTGGTGGTCAAACTCGGAGAATACCGCAAAACCCTGGAAGAGCTCAACCTCAACCGGGTTCAGATGGAAGCCCAAATTCAGTCCGCAGAAGTACAGCTCAGGCTCATCCGCCGGGAACTCACCGGACAGGAGACCAGTCTGCGGGATCTGGACAACGAACTCTATGCCGAAAACAGCCGTCTCGAAGAGATAACCGACCGGGTACACACCATCGAGTCGGAGATCGCCGTTCTGGAACACAAGGGCAACACCCTTGCCAGAGAGCTGGAGAAGCTCGACCAGGACATTGCCAGCAGAAACAGCCATGTCGGGGAAAAGCAGAAGAAGCTCAGGGACAAGAACACCGAAATGGAGAAGGTTCAGGGGCAGCTTGAAAAGTACCACATGGACCTCGCCATGGCAGAGACGGAAATCCGCAATATAAAGGAAAACTTCAAGGACACCCATTCCCGGGATCTGATGGAGTTCGAAGAGCGCATGTTCACCATCGCCGTTCCCGCCGGGGAACTCCGGGAAAAACTCGCCGCAGCCCGGCAGGAAGTAAAAGAGCTGGGGAACGTCAACTTCATGGCCCCCGAAGAGTTCGCCGAGACAAAGGAACGCTACGACAGGCTTTCCGCCCAGATAGCCGACACCCTCAAGGCTCGGGACGACCTCCGCCGTATTGCCGACGAAATCCGCGCCGAATCCACGGAACTCTTCCTTACGACCTACAATCGGATACGCAAGAACTTTCACAACATGTTCCGCAGACTCTTCGGAGGAGGACGGGGTGAACTCCGCCTCACGGATCCCCAGAGCGTGCTGGAATCCGGTGTGGACATCTTTGCCCAGCCTCCGGGAAAGAAGCTGGAAAACATCAGCCTCCTCTCGGGCGGTGAGAAAACCATGACCGCAGTAGCGCTCCTCTTTGCGACCTATATGGTCAGACCCTCGCCCTTCTGTCTCCTGGACGAGATCGACGCAGCCCTGGACGAGCAGAATGTCACCCGTTTTATCCATACATTGCGTGAATTTGCGAACGTGAGCCAGTACATCGTCATTACCCACAACAAAAAGACCGTTGCCGGAGCCGGAACCATGCTGGGCGTCACCATGGAAGAGTCGGGTATTACCAAGGTCATCACCATACGGCTGGAAAACGAGAGCGGAATCGTTGCCATTCCTGACCCCGAACCCTTCGAAGAAGAGGATGTCGCCCCTGAAGAGAACGTCTATATTCCGCCCCACCCTCCCCGGAGGCACCAGCTGAAGGAGACAGAGCCGGAAGATTTCGTCGCTGCTGAAACAGATACAGAAGCCGAAGTGAAATCGGAGACCGAAGAGTCCGCCCCTACTGAAACAGAGGGAGAAACAACTGAGGAGTCCTAAGCGTGAATCTGCCGGATACTATACAGGATGGACTGAATACGATACGGGGGTTCCTAAATACCCTGCGGGAGAGTATAAGCGATTTCGTCAGTGACAAGCTTGGCGATTTTATAGCCGAACATAGGCAGACAGTCATCATCGCCGCAGCGGCGGTGTGTCTGTTTCTGTTGCTCCTGTCGATTGTCCTGTACATGACTGCCGGAGGCAAGGGAGACGCAGCGTATCCCCTTACCTCCGTGCCTGTTTCCGCAGAAGAAATCCTCTTTCCCCCGGAACCAGGGGCGGCTTCGGGTCTCATCTTATCCAAAGAACCGGGCGCCCCCTGGGGAGATGCGGAACTGGAGCGGTGGTACACCGAACCGGACGGAACCATGCTGGAAGATCTCAAACAATCAAATGATGCTCTTATTTCCAATATATGGGAGATGATACCATGAAAAAACAGCTGCTAAAGCGAATACTGCCCGTTCTACTGCTCTGCGTCTTTGCAGCATCATGCAAGACTACTCCCGAACAGCCGCCCTCAGAAGTTCCTTCTGCAGAAACACCCTCTACGGAAACGGTACCGGAAGCGCTCCCTGTCGCAGAGGAATCTCCGGTAGAGCCAACTGTTATAACCGAAGATCGTCTCAAATCCGGCAGCGCCGACTCGGAAATCGCCGCTGAGCCTATCGACGTACCGAATCCCGAAACTCCCGAAGCCGAAACGCTTCCCGACCTCATTCATGAACCGCTCATTCAGGAGCCGCTTCCTCCGGAAGAAGAAACAGTTCCCCTCCCCGCCGCAGAAGCACCGGCGCCTCTGGAAGAAGAGACTCCTGAAATCATTTTCCTGCTCCATCCTTCACTCTCCGAAGATTCCCTTCTGGCGGAAGATTTATCCGTACCAACAGTAGAACCTCTGCGTTTCGCTGTTATAGAAACGGTACCGGAGTTGAGCACCAATACAGAACCGAATGCGGCTTCCGAACCCGTCTCTGTTCCCGAACAAACTCCGGCAACTGCAGAAATTCCCCTGGAAGATGCCCCTATGGTAAAGATCATCGCCGAAGAGCTTCCCACTCCTAAAGGGGGAATATGGCTCTATGAACCGGCAGTTCCGTATATACAGGAAAACAGCGTCCCCGGAGGCAGTATAGCGGTTACCCCTTCCCGGACTGTTACCGTCAATCCGGATCAATATCTCGACATACTCTATCCCGGTTCCGGGTGGATGTACCTGGGGGATATACAGGGGCTCGATGGAATGCTCTATTACGGACGAAAGTTGAAAGACAGAGACACCCTCTTTTCCCTGCGGGGGAAAACACCGGGAACCTATATCCTTCATTTTAGCAGACAGGATGTTATTTCGGACAGCTACGTCGATGACTGGCTGCAAGTGACTGTGGAAGGCGCCCCCTACAAAGGAACGGAACGGATACATGCGCCACTATACATTCCGGCAGCTCCTGCGACGGCTGCTTCCGGCGACAACCCAGTCAGCGAAACAAACGCTGCCGTCGCCGAGCTTCCTGCTCCGGCAATTCCGAAAGCCCCTCCGGTCAATCAGGAGACAACCGCCGAATCTGCAGGTTCATCAACAACCTTGCCCCTCACAACCGGGGTTGGAGAACGGGCTCCTTCCAGTACACCGGTAACATCAAGCGCCCCGGCAGCAGCCTCACCTGCTGTCCCCGGTGCCCCAGTGGAGGTACCAAACGGTGTTCCGCCCACGGAACAAAATGTTGGATCAAGCAGAGGACAGCTTTCTTCAGCGCAGCTTTTGACCGAGGCAGAAGCTGCGCTTATCGCAGGCGATTCGTCAAAGGCGCTGGATCTGCTAAATCAGTTTTTCCGTACCTCTGTTACCAATTTGGACGAAGGATGGTTCCTCAGGGGACAGGCATATGAGGAAAACGGCTCCACCCGAAACATCCGCCGCGCACTGGATGCCTACAAAACAGTGGTAGACGCCTTCCCTTCCAGCCCCCGTTGGCGGGAAGCACAGGAACGGATAACCTATATCAACCGGTTTTACTTTAATATCCGGTGACAGGCATTGACTATAAAACGTTGATTTTGCTATAATCGTGGAATACCCGTAGGCGAATACTGCCTTGGGATGAGTACTGCGGATAATATGACCGAAAGGGGGTGATTAAAATAGCTCATATTTTTGTTGATGACTCCGAGAACCTTGAAAAGGCGATAAAGCGCTTTAAAAGGATGGTCGAGAAAGAAGGAATTATCCGTGAATGGAAGAAACGCGAATATTTTGAAAAACCTTCTACGATTAAGAACCGGAAAAACAAGGCTCTTCAGCGCAAGCTTATGAAGAAAAACCGGAAAACCCGGGATAATGGAAAAGGATATTAGTCCTTATGTATAAAAAAACCGTCCATAGTATGGGCGGTTTTTTTATTTATCCCTCTTTTAACGTCATGTGTAATGCTCTCCGGCGGCGGTTCGTTAACGATGAACTCTCTCTATTTTTTCCCGAACGAACAAGTCTTTCTGTTCCTTCGTGGGAATCCCTTGCTCCGGGTATTGATATCTGTTCTTTTTCCGATACTTCTATCCCCTTACACTTCTACGGCGCCAGAATCGACCTCAAAACACACGGACTTGCGTGGGAACAGTCGCCAAGGGGAGAATCCTCTACCTGCTGGTTGCTGAGGGCGAATACCCCGCTCACAGCCGAGGTATGACATTCGAAGAGAGCGCCGAATGGCTTTTATGGCTCGGAGCCGAAGACGGTCTTTCCTTGATGGCGGCGGATCAAGAACTTTCGTAATCCGAACCTCAGAGGAGAAATATGAAATACAGAATAAATAATATTTCCCCTTTGGGAATGGTCGCATTACAGGAAATAATATCGGCTTTGCGATTTTCTCAAATGTCTCTAAATAAAGAACAATATCCGTGAAAATGTCAATTTTAAGCTTGATCTCTTCTAAAGAACCGGCTATTATTGAAGAATTATGGGAGTTGCTACTACTCAACAGATAACAAGGTATTATGATCTCTTCCGTGACATTGATGTCGCCTTTACCAAGGAAATAATAAAGGCAACGAATCTCGATGCCCGGCAAGTCTACCTTAAATGTATCGACAGTCAATGGCCCTGTATAATCCATTCTACTTCCTTTCTTGCAGCAAAGATTATCATAGGAACCAAGAGCGGCGCTTTTGCGCGTATCTCCAAAGACGCTGTCACCGTGAACTTACGTTTTTGTTTCCAGCCTCCGGACAATAGAACGATCATGTTTTATGTCCCCTCAAGGGTGGTATCGATCCTTCCTTATGAGAATTCACAAGATCTGGCTATTGTCACGCTGAATTTTACCCAGCGTCCGCCGGATGACCTTATAGAGATAATGGGAACCCTCCTTGAGGCGAATGCGAATTCTGTCAAACGCAAAGATGAAAGCGTTCTGATAACCCCCGATTCCCTGCGAAAGCTCCATATTCTGCAAAAAGAACTAATGGTCTATATACAGAATGTCCCTCGGCGTTGTATCCTCAGGGATATATCCTTCTCTGGTGCAAAGCTTATGCTTATGGGAATACCTAACTTTCTCAAAGGCAAGGACGCAGCTATCCGCCTCGAATTTGATGAACCCCGTGAAACTATTGAACTGAAAGGCGTCATATCCCAGATCGAGGAAATAGATCACAGCAAGAGCATCCTTGCGGTATCGATCAAGTATACAGAACATACGGTGCCTATCTCCTATAAGATTCATGTTAACGATTATCTCTCCCAGGTTCGAAAGAAGTCGCCTGGTGAGCCGGAAAATCATCAGAGTTCATCATCAATACAGGGCGAAGCAAAAAAAGCCCCTGCTGTCGCAAAATCGGAATCTGTTACAGAGACGGTAAAAACAGGAAAAATCGTCGGTGAGATGAATCTGACGGATGTCGAAAAGACTGTTGTTACCGCCGCCGGACAGAACACCGGCAGCTGAAACAATTCCGTTATAAGGATTTACCATGAGTACATCACACCCGCTTGATTCGGTTGTTTTTATTTCACTCCCTGCGAATTTCACTCCCCCGGAAAATGCTTTTCCTATAGATACATCCATTCCGCTCCCGGTACAGATGACCTCTTCGGATCAGCTTAATGGAGCGCAAGAATTCGATATATCGGGACTTACCTGGGAGATGATCCTTGCGGGAATCCTGACCCTGCTTGCCTATGAACCTGATACTGCCAACAGCGGCTACTATCGCGCACTCATCAATGCGGTAAAGCCCTCAATCAAGCAAGAGCTGACCCAGACAGCGGTGATGTGCGCCAAAAACGGCGATTTCGCTATTGCTGAAGAGATCTTCACTGCCCTCAGAGGGCTTGATCCTGAGGACATGGCAACCCTCCTCAACTCCGCCATCTTCTATGATCAGCGGGCGGATTCCTATCGTGAGTCCGGTCTCATTGAGGACGCAGACGCCTGCGATGACACAGCCGCTTCTTTCTATAAAACGGTCATGACTGCGGAGCCTTCCGTAGCGGAGTCCTTCTTTAACGGCGGTTTTTTCTATCTGAAGCAAAAGAATTTTGCCCGAGCCAGAGAGTGTTTTACCACCTATCTGCGTATTGCCGAGGATGATTCGGAAAACGGAGAATATAAACGCCAGCGTTCTCAGGAAATTATAGCCGATATCGACAACAGAAACCTCGATGACGAGCTGTTTAAATCGGCCTATGATTTTATAGCCATGGGGGAAGAAGAGAGAGGGCTCGAACAGATAAAGCTGTTTCTCCAGAAAAATCCTAAGGTCTGGAACGCTTGGTTTCTCTTAGGCTGGGGCTTGAGACGTCTCGGCCGCTGGGAAGCCGCCAGGGATGCCTTCCTGCAGACCATTGCCGAAGGAGGGGAAAACGCAGATACCCTCAACGAATTGTCCATCTGTTGTCTTGAAACCGGGGATCTCGGGGAAAGCAAAAAACGGCTTCTCAAAGCCCTCTCTCTGGAGCCGGAGAACACAAAAATC
>JAITWB010000250.1 GCA_031285525.1 Spirochaetaceae bacterium | reverse complement strand
ATCAGCGTCTTATCGACACACTTCTGTACCTGTGGGACCTGGGAAATACCCTTATCGTGGTGGAACACGATGAGCAGACCCTGCGTACCGCAGACTGGGAGGTAGACCTCGGCCCCGGCGCAGGTGTCCACGGCGGTCATATCGTTGCCGAAGGAACACCTGAAGAGGTGATGAAGGTGAAGGAAAGTCTTACCGGACAGTACCTCGCCGGAACCCTCAAGATGGACATCCCTGAGAAACGGCGGGTCGGCAACGGGCAGTCTCTGGAACTAAAAGGTGTTACTGAGCACAATCTGAAAGGCATTGATATAGAGATACCACTGGGAGCCTTTACCTGTATCACCGGCGTTTCCGGTTCCGGGAAATCGACGCTTCTCAGCGACGTCCTCTATCCGGCGGTTTCGAACAAGCTCATGCGGTCGAGCCATCTCGAAGGGGCATACAAGTCTATCACCGGGCTGGAACATATCGATAAGGTTATCAACATCGACCAGAGCCCCATCGGACGGACTCCCCGGTCAAACCCTGCCACCTATGTGGGGGTGTTTACGGGCATACGGGATCTCTTCGCAAGCCTGCCTGAGTCAAAGGGACGGGGATATAAGCCCGGCCGGTTCAGCTTTAACGTGAAGGGCGGGCGGTGCGAGAACTGTCAGGGCGACGGCACCATCACCATAGAGATGAACTTCCTCCCGGACGTGTATATCGCCTGCGATGTCTGTCACGGACGCCGGTTTAACCAGGAGACCCTTGAAGTACGGTACAAGGGCAAGAATATCGATGATGTACTGAATATGACCATCGAAGAGGCTTGCGAGTTCTTTGTCCATATTCCCCACATCGCCCGTAAGCTAGATACCCTCCTGTCTGTAGGCTTGGGCTACATCAAGCTTGGGCAGTCTGCTCTGACCCTCTCAGGAGGAGAAGCGCAGCGGGTAAAGCTGGCGAACGAGCTTGCCCGGCGTTCCACGGGGAGAACCCTCTATATACTGGATGAACCCACCACGGGTCTGCACTTTGCGGATGTAAAGCAGCTCATGACGGTGATTCAGCGTCTGGTGGAGCAGGGAAATACTATCGTTATGATCGAGCATAACCTGGATGTCATTCTCCAGGCGGATAATGTCATCGATTTGGGACCTGAAGGGGGATTCCGGGGCGGCCGGATAATCGCTTCCGGTACTCCTGAAGAGATAGCTGCAACAGCCGGTTCGTATACGGGCTATTATATTAAGGAACTGCTGGAACGTCATTGATGGCTAGATTAGGGAAGCGGTATCTTATCCTATTACTGATACTCTTTTGTGTGATACCGACGCTCTTCTCTCAAAATACATCGGGCGCCAAGACGACTGTCATAATAGAGCAGGCCCGTAAAACCGAAAACCGCAAGGATCCGGACACCGGAAACGATACTATCTATCTCTCAGGAGACGTTATTCTGTCGGTGGACGACGGAAAGAACAAGGTCTCTATCTTTGCAGAAGAAATCATTTTCGACCGGAAGCGAGAGATGGTCTTTGCTGAAGGGCTGGATAGGATGGAGCGAGTCTCCTCGGATAATTCGAAGGAAATACTCTATGGGGGCTCTCTCCTGTTCAATATCTCCTCCATGGAGGGGATATTTCAGGGGGGAACCATCATTCAGGATGAGTCCCCCATAGGCGGTACCGCCGCCGAGGAAACCAGTGTCGTGGTCTCTTCTGAACTCTTCGGCAGGGATAGCTCAGGAACGGTCACCTTCAAGAAGGGCTCTCTCACCTTTTGTGAAGATCCCGAACCCCACTGGAGGATTCGGGCGAGCAGGATATGGCTGCTTCCGGGAAATGAATTCGCCTTCCTCAATGCTGTGCTTTTTGTCGGTAATATCCCGGTGTTCTATCTGCCCTTTTTCTACTACCCCAAGGATGAGATGATATTCAATCCTGCCTTCGGTTATCGCGAACGGGAGGGATATTTCGTTCAGACTACCTACTACTTTATCGGGCGTAAAGAGCCGGAAGAAGTTGACGAAGAGAGCCTCCTGAACCTTACCTCTTCCGGCCCTCCCAGAGAGCAGCGGAGGGAAGGGCTGTTTCTGAGGAATCTGGATGAGCCTCTCAAAGAAAAACCCAAAAACACGCTTAAACTGATGGCAGATATGTACACCAATCTCGGAGGTATGATTGGTATTCTTGGCGATTTCTCTCCTGAAAATGCGGTGAAGCGAATCGGCTTCGAATTCGATATAGGTCTAAGCAGAACTATCTTTTCTGAGCAAAACCTCTATCTTCCTTACGACTCAATGGGGGAGATGCACTGGGATAAATCCGCCCCTTTTGGACTCGATCTGCCCTTCCGTTTTAAAGCCAATATAGACTTCGATCTGTCGGTTGCGCAATTCACACTCAAACTCGCCCTTCCCCTGTGGTCGGATCCCTATTTTTTTAGCGACTTTCTCAATGAACGAAAGGAAACCATGGACTGGCTCTCATACCTGACCGAGGGAGGAGGCGCCGAGGAGGATGTCAATACAACCGTTCCAACGATCTCTTCCTTTTCGTGGCGGATTAACGGCAGTTACAGTCCCCAGATACAGGTGATATCCCCCTGGCTGTCAACCACACGGATCAATTTTGCGTCTTCGATAGACTTCAATTCCCGTACCGTGAAAGATTCTACTATGCCTTTGGAATTGATTGGAGTCAGCCCTGACAGGCAGTTCTTCTTCCCCTCAAGGCTTGAACCTTTCAAAACTGATGTACAATTGGGGGGGACTATTTTTCAGTACCCTAAAAAAGCCGCCCCGGTAACCGCAAAGAAACTTGAAGGCTGGGACATATTTGCTCCGCCGGACATTAGCGGGGAGGAGCCGATACCGAGTAAAAGAGCCGATACTGACACGGATAGCGCCGCCTCAGAGGAAGTCCCCGCAGAAGAGGCCGTCACAGATGACATTGCGGAAGGGGCTCCTGAGGAACAAGTTCCTGAGGAAGATGCTTCTTCCCCCTATGATGACGAATTTTTGGTAAAACTCACCCCAACAATGCTTACGGTTCCTGCGATAGCAGGAATTGAATACACTCTTTCATATACTATCAAACCGACCTTCGCTTCAGAGTTGACCTATAACTCTCAGAACTGGAATACCGTTGACGATATCAAGTGGGAAGACTATGCGCTTTCCTACTATAAGGTTATATTACCTGTGACCCTGGACAGTTCTTTTAAGTGGCGGGGAAATTTCCTGTCCCTTACCAATAGTCTTGGACTCAATACGAACTGGGCGGAGCATCCGACCATAAATGAGGATTACTACACAACCTCCGCACGCAATCAGATGCTTGCCAACGACTATGCCGCCCGGCAGACCACGCTGACCCTTTCCAACGCATTCTCTTTTAAGCCCTTCGTCCTCACCGAGTATTTCAAACCGGTGGCTCTCAACTGGAACTGGAAAACAAAACTCTTGAGAACCTCCTTTATTGGGACTGCGGAGGAGCCTTCATGGGAAACGCTGCCTGCTGAATGGGATGAAGAGTCTGTCGAGGCTCATACCATTCAGGCGGTAACAGGGGTGTCGATTCTGGGGTATGATCAGACTTTTTCTATTACCACCGACCTGCCTCCCCGGGTAGAATCCCATAAGGGAAATATTGGTTTCAGGTTTCTCTTTGGTACATTTACTCTGGATACGGGTATCAAAAAAGAAGACAAGGATAGTGAAAAATGGATAAAAAATCCGCTGGATATGAAACTATCCCTCGCTTTTTTTGATAAAAAGCTGACTGCGAATCAAACCTTTCTCTATTATCTGGAAGAAGACTATCCTTATAGCTATACCGCTTCTCTGGGATATAGCACCATTGTTTCCCTCAAATATACCATGGAGCGGAAATATCCTTCCACACTCAGCGAATCCGGGTGGAAGGAAGAAACTGAACAGGAATTCCTCCCCAGCAGAGTTGATTTGAATCTCAGTATTCCGAATGTGACACTGTATCAGTGGAAAAACCGGGTATCCCTTGTTCCCGGCTTAACAACAGCGCTTGTCTTTGACCTTATCCGGCCTACCGCAAGCTATTTGACCTTCGCGCCTGCGATTACGTTCAAGATAAATAACTTTATAGACCTCACCTTTACTGCCCGATCACGCAACGATGTCATATTCAGGTATGTTCAAAAACAGATAGGATTCTCCCCTGAGATTCCCGGTGAAACAAACTTCTTCAAGGATCTCTGGAATTCTTTTAACTTCGGGGATGTCAATGCCCGGCAGAATTCGGGGTTCAAACTGCAAAGTTTGCTGGTAAAGCTTGAACATAACCTTCACGACTGGGCGCTTATAACGGAGCTTAAAATTGAGCCGGAGTTTTTGCGGGATACCGTGCCGTACCGCTGGGATTTTACCCCTTCATTCAGCCTCAGCATAGCCTGGAAGCCCTTCAAGGGGATGAAAACGACTATTAACGATGAAGACGGTGAGTTTATCCTGAATAAGTAATGTACGGTTCATTGTAAATAATACCATTTACAATGGACTTGACGGATTAAACCGGTGCGGATACAATTTCAGCATTAGAGGGTGCTATTGGAAGCAGATTATACGATAGTTGTAGCGGATACGGAGCTTCTTTCCGGTGTTTGCGGGGCGAACGACAGCCATCTCCGGCTTATTGAGGAACATTTTGGTGTTCCCCTATTTACCAGGGGCAATGAACTGACCATTACCGCAGAAGATCCACTGGTTCGCCGCAGATTTCATACGGTGATAGACCGCATAGCCGCGGGGATTCGGGAGCGGGGCGAGTCGAATCCGGAGATGGTCTCGGCGATACTGCAAACCTGCGAGGAGCCGTCCGAAAATGCGGGGAAAAAGGGCAGTGAGCCCAGCCGGGAAGTGTTTATTCAGATACCCGGCGGCAACAGGCGGGTGTACCCCAAGACAGCCAATCAGGCCTTGTATATGCGGAAGATGCGGGAGTACGACCTGGTGTTCTGTTCCGGACCTGCGGGATCGGGGAAGACCTTTATCGCCGTAGCGGAAGCCCTGCGTCTGGTTCTCTCCAGGCAAAAGCGGAAGCTGGTTCTTACGAGGCCGGTGGTTGAAGCAGGTGAGAATCTGGGGTTTCTTCCGGGGGATCTGGAACAGAAGATTCATCCCTATCTGCGTCCGCTCTTAGATTCTATGGAGGCTTTGCTTCCCCCTGAGACCTTTCGCAAGATGGAAGAGTCCGGGATGATCGAAATCGCTCCTCTGGCGTATATGCGGGGGAGAACCCTTTCGGACTGTGTCGTCATCCTCGATGAGGCGCAGAATACGACAAAAGAACAGATGAAGATGTTTCTCACCCGGATGGGTGAAGGAACCCGCATGATTATAACCGGGGATATTTCCCAGACCGATCTGCCCTTTCGTGGAGGCAGAGGCGCCGGAGGGCGTCCGGTTTCGGGACTTTCCCACGCTACGGAATTACTCGATTGTCTTGAGGATATTCTGGTGGTACGGCTTGAGGGCTCTGACGTGGTTCGGAACCCTCTGGTGAGAAAAATTATACAGGCATATGAAAATGATGAACAAAACCAGCAGTAAACAAACCCTTTTTGGGGTGTTTTCCGTGTTATCGAAAAAGCTCAAGGATAATGCTCCGGGGATCATTATTTTGGGAGTGAGTCTTGTTATTCTCATAGTGATGGTGCTTTTCAATATGCCGGTGTACAAGCCGGCGAGGCTGTTGAGTGCACTGGTGTATTTTGCGGTTTTATTGATCCTTTCGGTGTTTTTGTTTTCCGATGAGATTGCGGGTGATTGTATCGCCGGCGATACGATTGCCCGCGATTTTATCGTAGGGAAGAGGCTCCACAGGAAGGAGATACTCTTTCTGTCGATTAGTTTTGTTGTGGTGTTTCTCTCGGTTTTGCTGCTTACAGGAATGGCAAGTGTGTCGTCGGAGGCGGTCTATTTTATGTATGTCCCCAGCGCACTGGCGGTTATACTGACCGCTGTTCTGGTGGGGCATAAACCGTCGCTGCTTTTTACTATTATACTGGCTCTGGGGGTGCTCTACGCCAGCGCTTTTTCTTTGCGGGTGACTCTTTTTGTGCTTTTTTCCGGGTTTACCGGAACCTTTATCATGAAGAAGATCGAAAACCGTATGGATATGGTGTTTGCTTCCCTGATTCTGGCGTTTGTACATATTCTTATTACCCTTATTCTTGCGGCGATTCTGCCGAACGATTCCGCTTCTTTGGTAAAGGAGATTCTGGGCAGTGCGGTGAACGGGTTTATCACCGGTATTCTTGCACTGGGGCTGCTTACGCCTTTGGAAACCCTGATGAATACCCCCACCATCTTTCGGCTTATGGATCTTTCCGACCTGAATAGCGCTATAATGAAGCGGATGCTCCTTACCGCGTCGGGGACTTATAACCATTCCATGATGGTTGCCACCCTTGCGGAGAATGCCTGCCGTGAGATCGGCGCGAATCCCCTGCTTGCCCGGGTAGGCGCCTATTACCACGATCTAGGCAAACTGGAGCAGCCTGAGTATTTCGTTGAAAACCAGCGGGAGGGGAACAAGCACGATGAGATTAATCCCCGGCTTTCTGCGGCGGTTATTAAGCGGCACGTTAAGAACGGTATCGAAAAGGCCCGGCAGCTGCATATGCCCGAGGAGGTGATAAATATCATCTCGGAACACCATGGGAATAGTATTATTTCCTATTTCTATAACGAAGCTCGGAAGCTGGACGATCAGGTTACCCCTGAGGAGTTTTCCTATCCCGGTTCTCCTCCTTCGACAAAAGAGTCTGCGGTGGTGATGCTGGCGGACACGGTGGAGGCGGCGTGCCGTACCCTGGATAAGCCCTCAGTGCCCCGGCTTGAGAAGTTTATCCACGATCTTATTATGGCAAAGTATGAACACGGTCAGCTTGACCAGAGCGATCTGACCTTTAAGGAATTGGATATAATCAAAGATTCGTTTGTGAAAATACTGGCGGGATATTATCATTCCCGTATAGAGTATCCGAACCAAAAGGATCCGGATGACGATGCAGAAGCAAAGGCTTCTGGGGATGCAAAATCCCGGACAGAAAAACCAAAGGCGGAACAGAAGCCTAAGGCGAGAGGAGCCAAGAAGTGAGTAATAACATTACCGTAGCGATTGCAGAGAGAGTTCTGTCAGCAGAGAGCTCTTCAGTAGAAGAGGGTTCTTCAGCAGCAGCAGGCTCTGTAAGAGAAAACCTTGAATGGATAGAGAGGGTAGAACCTTTCGCCTCGGCGGCACTGGAGAAACTCGATATAGATCGGTGGGAGCTTTCGATACTCTTCTGCGGAGATGAGTTTATCGCAGGACTGAACCGTCAATACCGTCAGATCGGGAAACCGACGGATATTCTTTCCTTTGAACAGGGGGATGAGTATATTGATGAAGATGGAATCACTTGGTTTACTGCAGGGGATTTGGTCATCAGTGTGCCTGCCCTTCAAAGAAACGCTGTCAATTTTGAGGTATCCGAGGATGAGGAGCTGAAACGGCTGCTTATTCATGGTATACTCCATCTTAAGGGTTTTGATCACAGCGATAATTCGCCGGAGCAGGAGATGCTGGTTTTGCAGGAACAGGTTCTTTCTGCAATGCGAGACCTTCCGCCGATTATCGTGAAATAAGGAATAATACAGAAATGAGTTTGTTTGGTAAATTATTGGGAAAAACAGCAGAGGAGGATCCCCCTAGTAGGGAACCGGAGGCTGAGTCGATTGCTGAAAAGGAAGATATGATTCAGGGAATCGAAGATCTGTCCGAAACTTCAGTAAAGGAAGTGATGATTCCCCGGATAGATGTGGACTTTCTTGCCCTGGGAATGAGCGAAGAGGAGTGTCTTTCGATTATCTCGGAGAGCGGTCATTCACGCTTTCCTGTGTACAAGGATTCCATCGATGATGTGGTGGGTGTTTTGTATGTGAAGGATCTTATCAAGCTCTACGCCAGCCATGCGGCGTTCAATCTGGAAGGAATCATGCGTAAGCCGTTTTTCGTTCCCGAGTCGAAGCGGATCGACACGCTGCTGAGAGAGTTTAAGCGGCGGCATGTGCATATTGCCATCGCCATCGATGAATACGGCGGTATCTCCGGTATCGTGTGTATGGAAGATATTATAGAAGAGATTGTCGGCGATATTCAGGATGAGTTTGATAATGAGCGGGATGATATCGTTTCCATCGGGGAAGGGATATGGCTCTGCGACGGACGGGTTAATCTGGATGATCTGAATGAGTCCATAGATTCGGAATTTCCGAATGAGGATTTTGATACCCTGGGGGGCTTTGTGTTTGACCTCTTTGGGAAGATTCCGGTGCAGTATGAGAAGGTTTCATGGAAGGAGTATGATTTGATTATTCAGGCCATGGACGGACACCGGGTAGAACAGGTTAAGATAGTTAAAAGGAAGAAGGACGGAGCGTGAAATATCTGAGGTTCTCTCTCTCTTTGTTATTCCTCTCAGGGGCGGCTCTTCTGTCTGGGGCAACGGCAGCGGATTTTTACAACTCAGGCCGGGGTTTTCAGGACCGGGGCGAGTGGTATCCGGCGATAGAGGCGTATATTGAGGCTGTGGGTATAAATCCTTCCTATGGGGCTGCCTGGCAGGCTTTGGGGGAGTGTTCCTATGCCCTTGGGGAATGGCAGTCGGCGGTGAAGTATTTCGATACCGCTTCCCGTTATCTCGGCGCTTCTGCGGAAATTCAGAATATGAAGGGTTTTGCCCTGATCGGTCAGGGATTGTTGCCGGAGGCCCGCCTGCTCTTCGCGGCTGTTCTGACAAGCTATCCCAACGATGCCGAGGCCCGGTTTGGGTTGGCGGAACTGGATATTTTTGACGGGAAGCTCTCCTCTGCGGAGCAGTATTACCGGGACGCTTTGCGCCGTCAGCCCCAGACCCGGAAGGCCCTGCTTTCTTTGGCGTTGCTCTCGGACGAGATGGGGAAGGTTCCAGAATCAAAACAGTATGTCGCCCAGGCGCTGCGTTTTCACGGTGAGAGCGCGGAGGTGCATTACTTTGCGGGCTATCTGTTGGCAAAAGAGGGGATGTGGCGGGACGCCGAAGGGCGTATCAGGTCTGCACTGCAACTGAATAGTAATTACGATGCTGCCTATGAGCTTTTGGCTCTGGTGCTGTACAATATGCAGCGGTATTCCGAGGCGGTGGATATCTGCGATTACCGCACTATCCGGCAGCGGAGTCTTCCTTCGGCATGGTATATGAAAGGGCTTGCGCTGTCAAAGATAGACCGGGTCGAGGAGGCGATGATCGCCTTTAGGACGGGGCTTGAAATTGCGCCGGACGATGAGATAATGCGGACCGCTTTGGAATCGCTTATATGCGATACCCTTGAGATGGAGGACAGCCGCCGCGCCGTTTGGGCCGAGTGGCATATTACCCGTGGGGATGAATTCAGGACGAAGTATTTTGCCGATCAGGCTCTGTACGAGTATCGGCGGGCGTTAAAGATAGACCCCTACAGTGTTCCTGCCCGGACAGCCTATGCGGCTCTCATGCTTGACTCGGGGTATCCCCAGCGGTATTTGGATCAGCTGCAGTTTATACAGAA
>JAITWB010000027.1 GCA_031285525.1 Spirochaetaceae bacterium | reverse complement strand
GCCTATACGAAAGAGTTGAGCGAGACAGCCCTTGCCAAGAAGAGCGTCCTCCCCGGTATCTGCTGCGAAGCCGAGGAAGCTCTGCTGCAAACACTGGCATCCTTGAGCGGTCAGGTCTACAGGCAGAACGAAGCCCTTGAGAAGGCTCTACTGGAAACCAGGGCAACCCCTGACATGACCGCAGCGGCGAAGGCTTTTTCTGATACCATACTGCCTGCCATGCAGGAACTGCGGACGGCGGTTGACGGAATGGAAACTCTGATGGCGGAAAAATACTGGCCCTATCCGACATACGGGGATATTTTGTTTAGGGTGTAGGGGAGGAGTGAGCAGGTGTGTCTTTGTTTCCCTACTTGCAATGTCGTATTTTAAAGAGTATAGTTCGATCATGGCTGAAAAGAAATTCAGCGTCCTCGATCTATTGGATCTCGACCTGAAGGGACATAACGCTTTAAATCTGCACTGCAAAAGCGGGAGAAAGGGGCTCGGACGGGAAATCTCTATCCCGGACCTCAACAGACCCGGACTTGCCCTGTCGGGATTCTTCGACTCCTTTGCCTGGCAGCGGGTACAGGTGTTTGGACGGGGAGAGGTTGCGTATCTGGACAAACTTTTCAGAGAGAATAACCCCGACACCCTGACCCAGCTTTTTTCCTATAAAATCCCCTGTTGTGTCTTTACCCACAATATCCCCCCCAGCGATCTCTTCCTTGAACTGGCGGAAGCCGCCGAGTGTCCTGTTTTGACCACCGACCTGGATTCCACTGAATTCACCGTCCGGCTCTTGCGTATCTTTTCGGATATCTTCGCCCCCCACAAATCGGTTCACGGGGTATTGGTGGAGGTCTACGGCCTCGGCATCCTGATCATGGGAGACTCTGGAATAGGCAAGAGCGAAACCGGTCTTGAACTCATCGAGCGGGGACACCGCCTCGTTGCGGATGACCTGGTAGATGTCCGCTGCGTCAACGGAAACGTCCTCATGGGAAAGGGCGCAAGCCGGGTGATCGGACACCACATGGAAGTGAGAGGTCTCGGGATCATCAACATAACCCAGCTCTACGGCGTCGGTTCCATCCGCTCCCAAAAAGAAGTGCAGCTCATCGTAAATCTTGAAGAATGGGATTCCGCCAAAATCTACGACCGGCTGGGAACAACCGAAAAGTATACCGACATGCTGGGGGTAAAGATTCCCACCGTCGATATTCCGGTAAAACCGGGACGTAATGTGCCGATTATTATAGAGACATCTGCAATGAACGAGCGGTTAAAGAGCATGGGCTATTTTTCCGCCCGGGAATTCAACCAGAATGTACTCAAATGGATAGAAACCGATGCGGCAAGTTCCGCATATTACGGAGATGATGATTCATATTAACAGGAGGAAGGACATCCAATGATTGAGAAAACAGTGACAGTGTCCAATCGGGCAGGAATACACGCGCGCCCATCGGCTCTGATCGCCCAGACAGCAAGCAAATTCGAGTGTGAAATCCTTATCAAGAAGGATTCGTTAACGGTGAATGCGAAATCGATTATGGGTGTCATTACCATGGCAGCAGGTTATAACACAACCCTGTATCTGACCACCGACGGCTCCGACGAAGCCGAAGCGATGCAGGCTCTGCTGAAACTATTTGAAAACAAATTTGAAGAAGATTGAACAAAGTTTTCATCCGGTCAGTTCCGGCGCTTTACCGCAGACAGATACTCATACCAGTATGGATCTTTCTGACCGCCGCCGGAGCTGTACTCGCTGAAAAAAACTTTGCCGGTCTTTTTTCCGGCAGCGCCTTCTCTTTCCCCCGGGGATTGATTCTCTTTGCGGCGCTGCCCTTACTGCTCATCGTTTTTTCCTGTATATACCTCTATCGGTTATACTGCGAAGCTGGTTCGATCTTCCAGCAAGCCCGCTTAAAACGATTTCTCTTCTTTGCCTTCCTTCTTATGGGACTCTTCTCTGTCATCCTTCCCGGAGGGATCATCTCGGGCTTCTTCTCGGTTACCGGGGAACAGCTCAACAGGATGGCATCCGAAAACGGGTCTCCAGCTCCCCTTGCGGTAGTCACTGAGTATTACGATCAGAAACTGCGGACACTGGAGCGGATCGCAAGTCAACACATGAGCATACGGGCGATCCAGCAGTATCGGGAGCGTCCTGCCGAACTGTGGCCCCTCATCCTCGCCGAAGACCCCCGAGGTATCTGCTATCAAGTCTTTCGGGTTATCGACGAGGATTATACGAACCAGGAGCCCCTCTTCGGTATCGGGGATTCCCATTACTTCCTCGATTCCTCGCCGCAAAATACTTTCCTGAACGGAATACTCCCCCGCAGTATCCGGGACGAAACGGATCTTGTCCGCTACGTGACCACCGACTATAACAGAGATGAACTGTTAATCTGCGTATACACCAGCAGCTTTATTCCCGGCTTCGATTATGTCAGGGAAACCCTGAGGCTCAATTACGAAAAATCCCTGTTCCGGGGACGATTGGAACAGAATTTTGCCCTCCTGAGCATATTGCTCTATGTATTGGCATTTCTCCCTGGTCTCATCTTCTTCATTGTCATCGCATATACCGAGAGCATTCAGTTCTCTTCCCCGCTGTCCCTGCTTTTTGACCATCTCAAGGATGCTTCCAAGGGAGAGAAAAACAGAATCCTCACGCTGGACAGTATGATATACCGGGATGTTGTTCCGGTAATAGAGAAAAGCGCCATATCCGCCGACCTTCCTCCTCTTCACGAGAGAGATAAATACAGTCTCAATGCATTACTGGTTGAAGTGCGGGGAACAATTCTACGGGACTTTCCAGGAAAGACCCTGGACTTACACTTCTGCCAACCCGAATGGTGCCTGCTTATTCCCCAAAGCCAAACTAGGCAGATTGTAACAAAACTGTTCACCACCCTTTTTACCGCCTGCTCCGGTATTTCGGTTTCTGCCAGAAATGTACGGCGCGGCTCCCTGCCCTATGGACGGTTAATCATCAACTGGAGTTCTGCAAAACTCGCTCCCCCGGGAAAAAAGGCTGCCATGATGGATGTCTTAACCGAGATTCATCAAACGGTGAATGCACTCAACGGATACGTCTATTTTCTTGAAGAAGACGATGAAAGCGGAGTCTGTTTTATTGATTTTCCTGCGAGAACAGGGTAGAATGACAAGACAGGCAACAGAGTGAGAAAATTAACAAATCGTCAGACAGAAGTATTGCTGTTTATCAGTAAGTACAAATCAGAACATTCTTTTTCTCCAACCTACCGGGACGTGGCGGCTCATTTTGGGTTTACCGTCAAGGCTGCCACCGATCATATTTCGGCGTTGATAAAGAAGGGATACCTTGCCCAACAGGACAAAACATCCCGGACGCTGGAAATTCTCATCGATATCGGCGCTGTCGATGCCCAGGAAGAAACCCCTCCCGAGATGCTGCCGGTTCCCGTTCTCGGCACTATCGCCGCAGGGCTTCCCATCGAGGCCATCGAAAACCATGAAGGTACGATCTGGCTGCCTGCCGACTCCCTCCGCCCGGGAAAAGACTATTATGCCCTCCATGTAAAAGGAGACAGCATGATCGGAGCCGGAATTCTGGACGGAGATCTCGCTGTCATCGAACGCAGCGAACATGCTTCCAACGGGGATATTGTTGCCGCTGTGTGTAATGAAGACGGAGAGGCAACACTGAAACGGTTTTTCAAACAAACCTCACGGATTCTGCTTCAAGCGGAAAACCCTGCTTTCCCCCCTTTCTACAGTCAGGATGTCCGCATCGTCGGCAGACTCACAACGATAATCAGGAACTATTGACGATATGAGTACTTTTCCCTTATGGCTGTATACAGGTCCTGAATTCGGTGAGCGCTCCCAGGCAGTGGAACAGCTCCGCCGGGAGGCTGAAAAGAGCGGTCCCATCGACGCTCACTCCTTCTATGCCCAAGACATCAGGGTTGAAGAGGTCATAACCCTTCTCCAAAACGGATCTCTTTTTGCGGAAGAGCGTTTTGTGGTGATTAAAAATGCGGAGCTGATAAAGAAAAAGGAAGAGATTCAGTGTATCGCCGAGTGGGCAAAGGAAACGGCGACAGCGGCGATGCAGGCAGGAAAAGCAGGTTCCGTCCTCGTCCTCGTCTCCGATGAGATAGGAATCGATAAAAAACTGGAAGCCATTGTCCCCAAAGAACAGAAACGGATATTCTGGGAACTCTTTGAAGACAGAAAGGAACAGTGGCTGCGGGATTTTTTCCGCAAGGCAGGATTCCGTATCACCGATGACGGGGTGGAAGCCATCCTGGACTTGGTAGAAAACAACACCGAAGCCCTCCGTAACGAGTGTTCCCGGTTTGTACTCTTCTTTACCCCTGACCATCTCATCGATGCCGAAGATGTTGACCGTATCCTCGCCCATAACCGGGAGGAATCGGCGTTTACCCTCTTTGACCGTCTCGCAGACGGAGCCCATGAGGGGAACCCTCATGGGGGGCTCGAAGAAGCGCTGGAGACGCTGCAGCGGATTCGGCTGTCAAAGGAATCCTCAGGGGTGCAGCTCATAGCGGGTCTGACCTTCTGTTTCAAACGGCTGCTGGTGTGGCATACCATCCACCGGGGAGGAAACCGTCCGTCGGACTTCGATCTCAAGATAAAAGGCTTTTCCAGCGCCAAGGCAAAGGATCAGTACCGCCGGGCTCAGCGCAGATGGTCAGCGGCGGACACCTCCCGTATCCTCGCACTCCTTGCGGAGACGGATATGGAGATACGGAAAAACGGCACCGCCCTGGAACAGTGCAGCCTGGAATTGCTTCTCTACAGCATCGTCCTTAAAAAAGGGACAGCCCCCAGCCGCAGCGATTCCCCCTCAACTACCGCTTTCTGAACAGTTTTCCCATTCTGCCTGTTCTCATTTTCTGCAATACCGACACAGCCAGGGGATCCTTCGTCACCGTAAGCAACAGTATGCCCACAGCGCCGAATACGGCAAGGCTTATCAACAGCGGAATCCCCTGTGCGAATATCCGGGGAAGGGCTGCTAAAGCTTCGACGAATGATGAGTTTGCAACTCCGCTTTCAGCTCCCTCTCCAACCGAAAAGAACAGTTTCTTGAGCAAAACCACCGGAGCGATAGCAACAGCCGAAAAGCATACCATCTTAACCGCATACAACGCCGAATGTCTCACCACCGACGCAACATCCACCTTCGGGTTCCGCCGGAGAAAGACAAACAGCGCCGCCGTGTTCCCTAAACTGGCAAGACTGAGGGCAAGGGCGATACCGGCGCCCCTCATGGGGGTAACCAGGGTCACCGCCAGGGCGATATTGATACCGAAGCCGATGAGACCTGCAAAGGTGGGAGACTTCGTATTCCCCTGGGCATAAAAAGCGGGAGAGACGATTCTGTTAAGGGCAATAAAATAGAGTCCCCCGATGTGATACATAAACGCCTCAAGGGTGAGCCGCACCGATTCATCGGTAAACCGGTTGTTTTTAAACACCAGAATGATAATGTTTTCCCCCAGGGCGAGGGAGAAGAAGGTCACCGGAATCGTAATGAGCGCAATAATATCCATCGCCCGGGAGAGCATACTGTTGAAGTCCTTCCAGCGCTCCTGCTTTGCAAAGCTGGAGAGATCCGGCAGTATCACCGTACCGATAGACACCGCAAAGATACCCAGAATCAGCTCCTGCAACCGCAACGAGTACTGGAGACTGGAAACGATACCGCTCCCTGCGCGTCCCGCAAGGGCAGTAGAAACGATATCGTTCAACTGATACGCCGCCATCCCGATGATTGTGGGACCCACCAGCTTGAGCACCTTCCTCGTGCCGGGATTTGAAAACGCCTTATTGATAGAAGTAAAGGAAAGCTTCCACCCCTGCTTGAGTACAAAGGGAATCTGAAATCCCGCCTGAATAAGCCCCCCGATGATGACCCCTGCCGCCATAGCCCGGGCAGGGTTTTCTGTAAAAGGCGCAAGGATATACGTACAGGCGAT